>JAFVWG010000120.1 GCA_017501805.1 Oscillospiraceae bacterium | reverse complement strand
TATCCGCATCCTTTTCTCCCATAAATTCGTAGCACAACGCTTCCGCTTCCCGCGCGGTGATGCCTTTCACATTGTCAACAGGAATCGGGGTTATAGCAGCATTTGCCCCCGTTTCAACGATTGCGGTTTCCTGTTTCTGCGCAGGAGTGTTATCTCTGCGCTTCATATTTTCGTATGTCGAAGTTGCAATTCTTATAACGGCAAAAACAAGCAGCAAAATCAAAATTACACCGAAAAACTTTTTCATTGTTTCTGCCTCCATTTACAAATCCGATACGATCCGTTTTATAAAGACTGTATAATCCAGATGCCAATGTTTTTTGCAGTAGTTTGTGTAAAACGAGAAACAGCAATTTACTTTTCGGTTTCTTTTATAAATTCACATATCATTTTTCCGAATTCTTCTTTACGTGAATAATGGCAGTGTGTGCCATGCATCAGGCGATAATATATTTTACTATCGTCGTATTTAAAATGCTTTAATGTAGAAATAGTCAATTGTGTTTGTTCATACCGATTTTCTTTATCGTCATCCGAAACAATAAACATCATAGGCAGATAGCTGTCAGCCTTTCCGATATGATATATCGGTGCCGCCTCGTCAACGATTACTCTTCTTGAATCAATACCGCGCTCTCTTAACACATTGAAATGGGTTGTTGGCTGACCGGCATCGTGAATATATCCTTTTATTACACCCTCAGGAATTTTATACGGAGCTAAATACTTATTATCAAAGCAAAGCATCATTGAAAGATATCCACCGGCACTGCTTCCGCCAATATATATACCTTCGCATTTCCCGTACTCTCCAATATTATTATATACCCAGGCTACTGCTTCAGCTGAATCGCAAATAAACTGAGGGTACATAGCTTGTGGATACATTCTGTAATTTATGGATACAAAAGCGATTCCTTGACTCGCTACATATTCACCAACTGTTTTAGCTCTTGATTTATCACCCTTTTCCATTCCGCCACCGTGCATATACACAAACACTTTAAAAGAATCTGCATCCGGAATATACATATCAAGATACTGCTCAGCATGCTTGGCTTTACCATAGCAAATGTTGCCAATAAATTTCATAATAAAATTTCCCTTATCATAGTTTCTTTAAATATTTACTTCTGTCCTTTGGCAGATGATACAATCCTCATATGAGCAGCTCAAGTTAGGTGTTAAAAATCACTATACAGTATAACATACGCGGTCGAAAAAAAACAGGGCGCAGATGCGTCCTGTTTATAAAATATGACAACATTTACGATTTTTTTCCGGAAAGCCATTCGAGCAGCTTGAATTTCAGCTTTATACCGTCCGTATCCGCGGTGATGAGGCGGATCTCACGCTCGCTGAAGCCTGCGGAGGCGGCCTTTGCAGGAAGCTCGCTCTGCGCGGCGGAGCAGAGGGACGGATAGACCACGCACCACCAGTTCTTCCCCTCGCCCTCACCGATCACGACACGCAAAGACAGATACTCCCCCGCAGGAAGCGAAAAGCCCGGGTAGTTCCGCGTGGGATAGTGTTCACGCGACAGCGTGACCGCCGCTGTCTGCGCCGAGCCGCTCGCGCGGAGCGTCTGTTTCGCTGTCTCCTCAAGCACGGGCAAACGGTCGGTCAGCCACGCCGCAGCCTCGTCCCTGCTTGTCCAGTTCTGTTCACCGATCGCGGCAAGCACCGCGTCGCGCACCACAAGCTTAATGCTTTGATCCGCTTCGGAATCCGAAGCCGCGATCACGTGAAGCCGAATGAGCTTCTCGCTCAGCGCGCGCTGCTATCTCTGTGCAAGCACTGCCGCAGAAAGAAAGCACAGCGCCCCAAGGAAAAGGAAACTGCCGATCAGAAATCGTTTTTTCATAAAAAACACCGTCCGAATTTCAGATATGAAAATTCTGGACGGTATTTTTACTTTTTATACCTGTGTCAGCCGTTTTGCGCTGTGTAGACCTCAAAATCTCCGCCGCGAAGCTGCTGTACCGCAGACTCCGCCGCGGACAAATTCGGGAAAATGCCAAAAACAACCGAGCCGCTTCCCGTCATGAGCGCGCCGAGCGCGCCGACACGAAGCAGTTTTTCGCAGAGCGCGTCCACAGGATGGTCGGCATTCAGAACAGGCTGAAAAACATTGCCGAGCTTCCCTGCCGCGCCTTGCAGATCGCCACGGGAAAGCATTTCGATCATGCCGTCCGTATCGGGATGATCGATCGCCGACTGCCGATCCAGCGCGGCATACAGCGCCGGTGTGGAAGCGGAAAACGCAGGCTTCAGAAGAACATACGCGCAGTCCGGCATCCCCCGGATCGGCGTGAGCACTTCCCCTCTTCCTTCGGCGAGCGCCGCTCCGCCCAAGACGCAGAAGGGCACGTCGCTGCCGACGGAAGCGCCGATCTCCATCAGTTGTTCCGTTGTGAGCGGCTCGCCGCAGAGCGTGTTGAGCGCACGAAGCACTGCCGCCGCATCCGCGCTGCCGCCTCCGAGTCCCGCCTGCGACGGGATCCGCTTTTTGATGGAGATCGCAATGCCGTTCGGCGCGACATCTGCCGCACGGACAAAGGCGCGCGCCGCGCGCATCGCAAGGTTTTCCTCGCCGCCGGGGATGTTCGCACCGTCGCAGCTGCAGGACCACTGCCCCGCGTCCACGGTCACGCCGATCTCATCGCAGAGGTCGATCGTCTGCATGACCGAGCGAATATCGTGATAGCCGTCCGCGCGTTTTTGCAGCACGTCGAGCGTCAGATTGATCTTCGCACACGCGCGAAGGGTGATCTCCTTCATCGGATCTTCCTCGCTTCCAGATAGTAGCGTTTTTCTCTCGCGTGACCCATCGAGAAGGTCTTTCGCGGCAGGCATCCGTCCGCGATCACGCCTCGGAAGAGCTGACCTTTCTCCATTGAGGGAAGCAGGAATCCGATCGCCCGCTCCCGCTTCGACAGCTCGATCAGCGCCTCGTCATCATGAATATAGTCGATCTCTCCCTCGTGCTTGGAAAGATACTCGTCCAAGAAGTTCTGCAGCACAGCGACGGCAAGCTCGCCCTTTTCACGATCCAGGCACAGCATACCCGTCTTCTGCCCGGCGTGCCAGCGGATCGGGTATCCGTTGTCCGCACAGCAGGTGTCACGGAGCGTCTGCAGAATTTCCTCCGGGTCGACGTCGGTGACGATCCGGTGGATCGGTTCAAACACAAGCGATGCGTCGTGGATGCTCTCCAGCTCGACCAAGGCATAACGGGACGGATGCGAGGAAGCGTCCTCGCCCGGATGTTCTTTCTTCCATTGTTCATAGCAGGTCTTCGCCGTTGCCAGAGAGTGGTTTCCGTCTCCGACGACAAAGATGGGCGGATGCTCGGTTATATCGGCAAACTGCGTTTTGCAGGTCTCGGCATACTCCGCGAGTCTCCGATCGAGCGCGGCTGCTTCCTCCTCGGAAACGAGCCAGCCGGAAATATGCCCGCCATCTTCCATCAAATCAAAATCATACAGCGGCTTCAGCGTTTTTTTCCGTTCCTCGATCGGCTTGAGCAGCTGCTGATCAAAATCGTCGGAAAGCATCAGGATATGCGGCAGCTCCAGAGACGCATCGCGGCGCACGCGCACACGCGGAGGGATACGCTCCACGACGGTCTTCTCCGTCGCACGGATCGCGCAGTTTGCGCCTTCCTCAAAGCTGTACGCCTCCAGATCGACCATGCCGACCACGCCTTTGCGGATCGAGCCGTTTTCGAGCGTACGCTCAACATAGATATAGGAATTGGGATAGCAGACAAAGCGGTCTTCTTCCAAATATTGCCGCATCGATTCGTTGATGGTGCGAATGTGTCCGTCTTCGTTGTCCGATCCAAGCAGCGCCTCAGGAAGAATGAGGCGAAGCGCAGAAGGAGCATCTCCGACAAACTCGCGGACGCGGTTCCAGTAAGCATTGTCAGACGTAAACTGATCGCAGGCGATCACCGCCCACTTGGCAAAATCGTCCGTCTTCGGCAAAAGAATATCTGCGGGTAAAAAAACACTCATACACTCGGGTCCTTTCTGATCGCCGCAGAATGCTGCGGCCGCGCGTATACTCCTATTATGAACTGTTCGGAAAGAAAAAAATATTTTTTTAAAAACTGCATACACTAGCTCACGCAAGGAGGGATTAAAATGGACATTATTTCTCTGATCCTCGTCGTGATCGGTGCGATCAACTGGGGTCTTGTCGGCTTTGCAAAGTTCGACCTGGTAGCCTGGATCTTCGGCGGTCAGACCGCCGTGATCAGCCGGATCATCTATGCTCTTGTCGGTCTGGCGGGTCTGTGGTGCATCACGTTTTTCAGCAGATATCACGCGAAGCACGATTGACCCATCTCGCAGATAAGGCTCCGAACGCCAACGCGTTTCGGAGCCTTTCTGTTTTCAACTCAGAAGCGGCAGCGGACGATGCAGCTGTATTTGATGCCGTTATAGCTGCCGATGACCTTCGCTGTGCCGGAGCCGACAGCGTGAACGGTGCCGTCTCCATCGACGAAGCAGACAGAACTGTCGCTCGTGCTCCAGGTCACTCCGGAGATTTTCGTTTCGCCGTCCAGAAGGCTGATTTTGAACGTTTCATCGGGTTTGGACAGTGTAACGTCTTCGTAGCTGAGGGATACGCCGTCCTCCGTCGCGGTGACGACCGGCGCGGAATCTTCCGCAAAGCGGCAGCGAACGATGCACGAAAGCGTCTCACCGTTATAGGTCGCGGTTACCTTCGTCATACCCGGTCCGACCGCCGTGACCGTTCCGTTTTCGACCGTCGCCACCGAAGCATTGTTGCTGCTCCAGGTGACTTCTGCACCTTCCGGAACACCGGATGCCGTGATCTTCGCCTTTTCTCCGGCAGAGAAGAGTGTGAAGTCGGACTTGCTCAGTTCAAACGCGGGCTCGGTTTCGGCTGTTTCCTCGGTTTCGGGCTTCGTTTCTTCGTCGTTTTCGGGCTTCGCCGCATCGTCGGTCTCGGGCGCAGCCAGTTCGTCCGGAGTAACTTCCGGCACATTCGCCACACCGTCAAACGCACAGGTGACCTCGCAGACCGCGCTGAAGGTGTCGTAATGGACCGTTATCGTCGCCGTGCCGGCGGCAACAGCGGTAACCTCTCCCACCTCGGAGACGGTGGCGATCTCGGGATTTTCGGAAGTGAATGCGGTCTGTCCGAGCGGATCGGCAAGCGAGCCGTCGGAAGCAAGGTATGCAACCTGGATCAGATTCTTCTGACCCGCCGCCGTAAAGAGCATCTTCTCCGGCGTGGCGGAGATGCTCGTGATGGAGGGCTTTTCCGTTTCCACGGGGAGCGTCAGCGAGGACGGATCTGCCGGCGTTTCGCGGATGAGCGAGAGCGCGCCGATGGAATTGAGGATCCAAAGCGCACACGCCACAACGGCAAGCGCAAGCACGATGCAAAGGATCGTTGCAAATGCATTGCCGTTCTTTTTTCTCCTGCGGGGACGGTAGACCGGCTCTTCTTCCGTCTGTGCGGGTTTTGCGGAAGGCTTCAGTTCGGCAGGAATTTCGTCGATTTCTTCCGCCTCGGTCTCCTTCTGGTCGCAGAGGGGGCAGCGCTCCTCCTCCGCAGGGTATTTTGTTCCGCAGTAGTAGCAGGTTTTTTCTTTCACAAAAAACGCCTCCGTTCCGTAAAAGACACATTGGAAAACGTACGGTTGTTCTGTACAAAAGTATTATAACACATAAAGCGTCAAATTCAAATGCAATTTATCAAACTTCGACAAAATATCGGCGGATTTTCTGTGAGCAAATTCTTGCTTTTTTGTAAAAAATGAAATAGTATAGAATATAGTACGACCAAAGATACCGCTTCTTCTTGCAGGAAGCCGATAACGGTCTTTTCAGGAGGTGCACCCATGTCGGAACTGAATATCTCCCAGACGCTGCTCGATGCGTTTGATATCCGTGAGCAAATTGGAGAATCCAACGGCATTTATACATACCAGGTAACAGAAAAAAAGAACGGAAAAGCTTACGTTCTGAAACATCTGTCCTTCCCCGCGAGCGATCGCGAGATCGAAGCGCTTCGCTATACCGGCGCGATCCCGACGGACGAGGAAGCCGCACGCTACTATGAGCAGATGTCCGAAGAGTATCTGCAGCAGCTCCGTCTGCTCGACAAGCTCTCCGAGCGCATCAATCTCGCAAATTTCTCGGAGTATCGCATTGAGCCGAAGCAGAGCGGCATCGGCTTCGATCTCTACCTGCTCAGCCCGATGCGCGAAACCCTCGACCAGTTTCTGGAGCGTACTCCGATGCAGCATCTGACGGCTGCGAATCTCGCCATCGACCTTTGCACAGCACTGGCAGATCTGCGTGAGTGCGGTCTGGTGCACTGCAACATCAAGCCGAGCAACATCTATCTGAACGCACAGGGTCATTTTATGCTCGGCGATCTGGGTCTGTACCGCATCGTCGACCTCAAGTACGCTTCCGTTCCGGAACGTATGATCGGCAGCTATTCGGCTCCGGAGCTGTTCGACGTACTCTCCGCACCGACGAAAACCTCCGACATCTACTCTGTCGGACTGATCCTCTACAGCATCTACAACGGCGGACACCATCCGTTCGAGGATGAGGAGACCTCCGAAAAGGCAGCTCTGGAGCGCAGAGCCGGGGGCGAAGCACTCCCCGCTCCGATCTACGCCGACTATGAGCTGAGTGAGATCCTGCAGAAGGCCTGCGCGTTTGACCCCGAGGAGCGTTATGCAACACCGCAGGAGCTTCGCGACGCATTTTCCGATTATGTGCAGCGCAATCAGCTGGAAAACACAATGATCGTCCCGCCCATCGTGACCGACGAGGATACGCTGATCACGGAAGAAGCGATGACTGAAACGGTCGAGCCCGTTCAGTTCACGGATGCATCCGAGCTGGACGAGGAGTTTGTCGCGCACTTCTCTCCCGATCTCGACAGCCAGCCGGACGCCCCCATCGAAGGAGAGCAGATCTCCCTCACGGAAGAAGCCGCGCCTGCGGAAGAATTCGAGGAAGCGTCCCCGGATGAGGCGGACGAAGCTTCCGGCGAGGAAGAAAACGAGGATGAGCCCGCTCCCGCCGACGGCGAGGACGAAGTCTCCGAAGAACAGACGGAAGACACAACAGCCGCCGTCGAAACAAGCACGGAAGCTCCTGCGGAAAAACCGAAGAAAAAATTCCCGGTCTGGGCATGGGTGCTCTGCATTTTGGCGGCACTGCTCGCGGCGGCTGCCGTTACGCTGTATTTCCTCACGCCGAAGATCAACGGCGCCGTCCTGAAAGAATGCACGACGGATTCCTTTGTCCTCACGCTGGACGCAGACTGCCCCGCATCGCGGATCACCGTCTATGCAACGGACTCCTACGGCAATGTGATCGTCGGCGAAGCGGACGGTCAGGATGTGCGCTTTAAAGCACTGGCTCCCGCCACGCAGTACACCATCCACGCGGAAACGCTGCGCGGCTATCCCGTCCGCGGAACGAGCGAGTACATCGCCACCACCCTCGATTCCATCGAGGTCCTCTACTTCACCGCAAAGCCCATCTCCGGAACACAGGCGGAGCTGAATTTCAACACGGTAGGCGGAGACGCGGAAACCTGGCGCGTGACTTACTCGGATGGCGCGGGTGAGGGATCGAACAAAACCTTTACCGGTCACAGCATCGTGCTGACCGATCTTCTTCCCGACCGCGTATACACCTTTACCCTCAGCGCGGAAAGCGGGATCCCCCTCACGGGAAACACCCAGCTCAGCTACAACAACTCTGACCTTGTCAAGGTCAGATCCGTTACGGTGACAACGTCCGCCGCCGAAGCCTCTGTTTCCTGGGAGGCGGAGGGCGATCCGGTCGGAAGCTGGACTGTCCTGCTCTACGAAGCGGGAGAAAAGAAATCGGAACAGAGCACCGACGCCCCGACCGTGACCTTCGCCGAGCTTGAAGAAAAGCATGATTATCTGGTTGAGATCTACTGCAACGGTATGAAGCAGACCGCGCGGAAGAACTTCCGCACGAACGGGATCAATCTCACCGAGCTGAGCACCGAAGTCTCCGGCGACAGCATCAGTCTGAGCTGGACCTGCGATACGGAAATGCCCAACGGCTGGTCCGTCATCTGTGCTCTGGACGGTCTGCAGGATTCCACGCGCCTTGTCACTGCCAACGAGCCCGCCGCAAAGATCGACGGACTGCTTCCGAACTGCAGCTATCGTGTGGAGATCCGCTCTGCCGACGGAGAAACGCTCGGCGGTACGAACGAACAGGTCGTCTCCATCCCCGCCGCGGGAAAATTCAACCGCTACGGCTGCAACGCCGTTTCTATGAGCTTCTATCAGCACCCGGGCAAAGAGGAATGGACCTACCGTGATCTGAACACGCCGCGCACGGACTTCTCAAAGGAAGAGACCGTCGCCTTTGCCGTCGAAGCCCTTTCCCGACTGAAGAACAGCCGAAACAGCGTCTCCATCGTCTGCCTTGTCCGCAATGCGGACGGACGCATCGTTGACTTCTACACCGGCAGCGAAGTCTGGAATAACCTTTGGGTAGAGGATCTCTATGTCGGAGAGCTCAAACGCCCCATCGAAAATCCCGGAACGTACAAGCTGGAGATCTATTTCGACCGTCAGCTTCTTGCCGAACAGTCCTTCCGCGTCGTCTGACTCTGAACTACGGTTTTCAACCGACAGGAGGTAGCATATGCTTGCAATCGAACGAAAAAACGAGATCCTGCAAAAACTGAAGGCCGAACAGCGTGTTCTGGTCTCGGTCCTCGCGGAGCAATACGGCGTGACGGAAGAAACGATCCGCCGCGATCTTGATAAGCTCGAAAAAGAAGGCTATGCGACCAAAACGTATGGCGGAGCGATCTGGGGAAACAGCACAAAGACCGACCTCTCCTACACGATCCGCAACCGCACCAATGTGGAAGCGAAGCAGACCATCGGAAAGCTGGTTGCGGAAGTCATTGAGGACGGCGACCATATTATGCTGGACGACAGCTCCACGTCTCTTTACATCGCAAAGAACATTCAAAACAAGCGGAACCTGACCGTCATCACAAACTCCGTGGAGATCCTCGTAGAGCTCGTGGGAAAAGAAGACTGGACCGTTATGTCGACGGGCGGGAAGCTCAAGCCGGAATCTATGGCTTTGGTCGGAGACACCGCCCAACGTATGCTGCGCGGCTTCCACGTGGACCTCTGCTTTTTTTCCGGAAAGGGTTTGAATTTTGACGACGGCATCACCGACTCCAACGAGTTCCACGCCACGATGAAAAAAGAGATGATCGCGTCCGCGGGAAAAGTTATGCTCGCGATCGACAGCTCCAAGTTCGACAAAGTTTCTTTTGTGAAGATCGCTTCTCTTTCGGAGATCGACACGATCATTACGGAAAAAAAGCCTTCCGCAGAATGGCTGCGTTTTCTCAGGGAAAAGTCGATCCGCTGCCTCTACCCCCAGGACTGAATCCTTTTACAGTAACGATAAAACAGGCGATCCGAACGGATCGCCTGTTTTTTTGCGGTTCTTATGAGGACGACTCCCCTTTTGCCGCAAAAAACAACGCCGGAAGATTCAGGATCGCAAGTGCCGCATTCAGCGCGTCGGCAGTATGCCAAAACAGCTCCTGCGGAAGAAAATACCCGATAACGACGGCCGCCGCGCTGACCAATCGATACCCGTTGAGCCATTTCACACGACCAAGATACCGCAGAGCGCTCTCCGCGCCGAACCCCACACCG
>JAFVWG010000119.1 GCA_017501805.1 Oscillospiraceae bacterium | reverse complement strand
CCATTTTCTTTTTGCAAGAGTCCCAATTCGACTTCGTGTTTCCGCTTATGAAGCGCCTGCAAAGGCTCCCCTGTGTAAGGGGAGCTGTCAGCCGACAGGCTGACTGAGGGGTTGTTTCAGCCCGGTTTTGTCAATCCCTCCGCCCCTTCGGGGCACCTCCCTTTACACAAGGGAGGCTTTACGATTGTGCTCAGCTACGGGAACACAAAAGGAAAGTGGGAGTTGCAAGAAAAAAGAAAACGGGGTTTAGAAACGGCCTCTTACTGGTGGTTTTTGATGTCCGCGATGATGTCGCGGAGGTTGTCCTGCATACCGGTGTTGCGGTCCTCGAGCAGTCCCGCGATGCGGCGGCAGCCGTAGATGACCGTGGAATGGTCGCGGTTGAGCACGCGTCCGATCTCCGGCGTCGTCAGCTCGCCGATGGTGTTCATCAGATACATCGCGACCTGCCGCGCTTCCGCAACGGTCTTGCTTTTCTGCGTACTGCGCAGGACGGTGTCCTCGATGGAATAGAAGCGGCAGACGGCGGTGCAGATCAAATCTGCGGAGGGCTTTGCCTTGACGTCGGGCTTGATGTTCTTCAGTGCGCGGGAGGCGGTCTCCATCGTGATGGGGATCTTTTCCAGCTCCTGCACCGCGTGCAGGATGTTGAGCGCGCCTTCCAGCTTCCGCACGTCGGAGGTGACGTTTTCCGCGATGAAGGTGCAGACCTCCTGCGGAAGCTCCAGTCCCATCTCCAGCGCGTTGTTCTGCAGGATGACCATACGCGTAAGGTAGTCCGGCGGGGTGATCTCGGTCAGCGTGCCCCACTCGAAGCGGGTGCGCAGGCGCTCTTCCAGATGCGCCATTTCGCTGGGCGGACGGTCCGCCGCCATGACGATCTGCTTGTTTTCCTCATAGAGCGCGTTGAAGGTGTTGAAAAACTCCTCCTGCAGAGAGTCCTTTCCGGCGATGAAGTGGATATCGTCGATCAGGAACAGGTCTGCGGAGCGGTATTTTTGACGGAATTCGGCGTTTTTTCTGTCCCGGATGGAGAAGATCAGCTCGTTTGCAAACTGTTCGCCGCTGACGTAGATGATGTTCGCATCCGGATTGTTTTTGTGCACCTGCGTGGCGATGGCGTAGAGCAGGTGCGTTTTTCCGAGGCCGGAAGGTCCGTGGATGAAGAACGGGTTTTTCTGCTTGCTCGCGCCCGGATCGTTCGCCACCGCCATCGCAACGGCGTGCGCCATACGGTTGGAGTCGCCGACGACGAACTTTTCAAAGGTGAACTGCGGGTTGAAGTCCAGAAACGCCAGCTTGTGCTTTTTTTCGTGGAAAGGCTCCAGTTCATCCTGACCGAGCACCAGCAGCTCCACATTGGAGTCGAAGAGCTCTTTCATAGCGCTCTTGACGTGCTCCGCGGCACGGTTTTGGATGATCTCCCTGCGGAAGGGACTCGGAGAACAGAGGACGAGGCGGTTATCCGTCAGCTCAACGACCTCCGCGTCGTCAAACCACGCGGCGACGACCGGCTCGGTCAGCTGTTTTTCCAGATAGCGCAGGATCCTCGACCAGATATAGACGGAAGAATACATAAAAACGACCCCACTTATGACGGAATATGCATTCCGTCCCGAAAAAGAGTAGAAAATTCCGAACATATTATACCACAGCCCTGTGGAAAACTCAAGCAGATAACAATTAAATATTTATTAATAATATTATAGATTTCTTAAATAATAGGACTCCGCCGAACGGCGCGATGTGGGGATCGTGCAGCGAAGATGGCAGCAGGCGGCTGCGGACGTTTGGGAAACGGTTTTTTCTGAAATTACGAAAGACGATCAAGACCCATTTTCTTTTGTCGGCGCCAAAAGAAAACGGTTCTTGTACTCCAAAAGAAAAGTCGCCTTGGAGGATCACTGAGGGTGCGGAAAAAGCTTCGCGGCGCGCAAACCTTGAATTGTCTGTGCGTTATACTTCGCTGCCGCTCCTGCCATCCGCGCGGAAGTATGCACGGTTTTCCAAGGGCGCCTTGGTTGTAACAAATTTGCTCCTGCAGGAGGCGGGCGTTTGGCTGCTGTGCAGTTCTGCATGGTTTGCATCAGCGGCAGCGGCGCTTGGGGCTGAGACAATGCAAATCTCGCACGCCGGATATAGAAGAACGCGCCAAAGGACTGTTGGCGTTTTTTCTTTTGGGCATCCAAAACCCTTTTCTTTTTGCAAGAAAAAAGAAAAGCGGGTTTGGGAAACGGTCTCTTTTTTGGGAATTGCGAAAGACGCTCAAGACCCATTTT
>JAFVWG010000118.1 GCA_017501805.1 Oscillospiraceae bacterium | reverse complement strand
GCAGCGCTTTCCGGATATGCGGAACAGCAGGGCGTGAAGAACGCTGTCATCCTGTGGCCGCTGCGCGTAGCTCTTTCGGGAAAGGCGATGACCCCCGGCGGCGCAACGGAGATCGCAGCGCTGCTCGGAAAAGAGGAAAGTCTTGACCGTATCCGCAAAGGAATCGACCTTCTCGGATAAATCCTTTTTTCTGAAGAAATATCTTTTGTATTTTTACTGGACAAAATCCGCAAGCGGTGCTATGATAGCTAGTAGGTGTAAAAATATGTATTCTGCATATCGGTGTTTCCGTATATCCGGGGAGGCTCCGCAATGAAGCAAAGGCAACGGCGTTTGGTCGTTATCGGTTCTGTTCTTGCCGCGCTGCTGATCGGGCTCGTTGTTACAGCCTACACACAGCGCAATAATCTGCAGGCATTTCTGTTGAGTATGCGCTATTCCGAAGAAGAGCTTGCTGCCTTACAGGAGCAGAGCCTTAAGGACCTGCTTGATAAATACGGTCTTGATCCGATCCCGCAAAATACTGCCGAAGTCGTCGACACGACGGATGTTCCCTCCGACGACACGCCCGCGCTCCCGACCGAGAGCAGCGAGGCTCCCACGATCCCCAACTCTGCGGAAGCGGCAGATCCTCCGGCGAATTCGATTCGGGAAAACAACAACGAAGAAACCATCCGGCAGGATCGACCCGCCCCCCCTTCAAAGGGAGCTGCAGAAACGCGCAATGAAGCTCCGCCGCAGGATGCTCATAAAGACCCAAGCAAAGCACTTCCGCAGGATGTCCAGAAACTTGTTTATTCCCTGCATTCTCTTCAGTCGCAATACATCGGAAAGCTTGATGGCCTCGCAGCTTCCACGCGCACACGCTTTGATGCTCTGCCGAGCGAAAAAAGAAACGGTTCCACGCGGGCGTCTATGGTAAAAGCCACGCTTTCTCAGGCAATTGCGTTGGAAGACCAATGCGACAGTCGTGTTGCATCGATCATCAGAGAGCTTCGCACCACTCTGAAAAAGCACGGCATGGATGACTCGGTCGCCGATAATGCGGAACACTACTACGCAACGCAAAAAGGCCTTGTCAAGGCTGAATATATGAGAAAATACAATAAGTATTTGAAATAACAGGAGGAAACTATCATGAAAAGGATTCTCAGCGTATTTCTCGCAATCGTCATGCTCTTCTCCGCAATGGCAATTACTGTGTCCGCGGCAGATTTCAGAGACACAAATGCTCACTGGGCGGCGGAGTTCATTGACTACTGGACCGCAGAAAAAGCAATCAGCGGCTACCCGGACGCAACCTTCCGCCCCGAAAACAGCGTAACGCGCGGCGAAGTTGCTCAGGTGATCGCCAAGATTCTGAACCTTACCGCGACCAGCAAGTCCAGCCCCTTCAAGGATATGACTGACGCAGCTTGGTACTACACTGCCGTCCTTGCCTGCTACGACAACGGCATCATCCACGGTTATCCGGACAAGACCGTCCGCGCCGATGCACCGATCTCCCGTGAGCAGGTGATCCTGATGATCTCCCGTATCACCAACGTCTCCGCCAACGCTACCGCTGCCGGTCACTTTGTTGACAACAAGCAGGCCAGCTCCTGGGCTGTCGGAGCGATCGGCGCCCTG
>JAFVWG010000117.1 GCA_017501805.1 Oscillospiraceae bacterium | reverse complement strand
GTCTCTGCTTTAAAAATACTTATCCCACCAGTGTTCCTTATCCCACCAGTATTTCTTGTCGAGCTTATAAAGAATATCATAAATTGCCGGAAGAATAAAACACAACGGAATGGCAATTGCAAAACCAATAATAACCCCGATGTTCATACATCTCATCCTTTCATCGTGAATTGTACCATTCTGTTTGTTAAAAATCAAGCGGTAACGTTATATCAGAAGCAAGTGTTGCGTTAAAACTGAAAACATAAACGAGTCGCGGCTTATGCCGCGGCTCGTTTTTTAGGTTTCAGATGTTTTTTATCAGGGCTTCCGCGCAGCGGATGCCGTCCACGGCGGATGAGACGATGCCGCCCGCGTGCCCGGCGCCTTCACCGCAGGGGTAGAGACCCCTGAGGGAGGATTGCAGATTCTTTGCGTCGCGAAGCATACGGACAGGGGAGGAACTGCGTGTTTCCGGCGCGGTCATAACGGCATCCGCCGCGTCGAAGCCCCGGATCTTATTCCCGAGAAGCGGAAGCGCCTCTTCCAGCACATCTGTCAGCCGATTCGGGAGCACATCGTGCAGATCGCACGGCGTTACACCGGGAAGGTAGGTCGGACGGACAGCGGTAAAGCCCTCGGAGGGACGGCGCTTGAGGAAGTCTCCGACGGACTGCGCCGGGGCGCGGTAGCTGCTTCCGCCGACTTTGAATGCCCGTTGCTCGATCTCCCGCTGCCACTCCATTCCGCTGAGCGGAGAGCCGTCGGGAAAGTCCTTCGGGGTCAGGGTGACAAGCAGGGCGCTGTTCGCGTTTTCGCCGTCACGCGCTGCGTTGCTCATACCGTTTGTGCACACGCCTCCCTCTTCGGACGCCGCCGCAACGACGCTGCCGCCGGGGCACATACAGAAGGTGTATGCGCTGCCTGAGGGTGTGACGACATTCAGCTTATAGTCTGCGGCGGGAAGCTCGCTGCCCCGCGCCTTTCCGTACTGCGCTTCGTCGATCGTTGCCTGCGGATGCTCGATCCGCACACCGATGGAAAACGGCTTCGGTTCCATCGGTACGCCGCTTTGGTGGAGCATCCGGAAGGTGTCCCGCGCGCTGTGTCCGATCGCAAGGATGAGGACGCTGCAGGGGATGGTTTCCTCACCGCAGCGGATCGCGGTCAGCGCACCGTCCTCTACACAGAGCTCGGTGAGCTTTGTGCCGAAACGGATCTCCGCGCCGAGAGAGAGCAGTTCTTCGCGGAAATTTTTCACGACCCGGCACAGCACGTCCGTGCCGATGTGCGGCTTCGCATCCCAAAGGATATCTTCCTGTGCGCCGAAGCGGACAAATTCTTCAAATACGTGGCGGATGCGCGGATCCTTTGTGCCTGTGGTCAGCTTTCCATCGGAAAATGTGCCCGCGCCGCCCTCACCGAACTGCACGTTTGACTCGGGATCGAGCTTGCCCTGTTCCCAAAAACGGCGCACCGCTTCGGTGCGCGCCTCCACGGGCGCGCCGCGCTCCAGGACGAGCGGCTTGAGCCCTGCCCGTGCCAGCGTCAGCGCGGCAAACATTCCCGCAGGACCGAAGCCGACGACCACCGGACGGGTCTTCGGCTGCGCGGCGGGCAGCGGCAGTTCGTAGCGGTAGTTCTTTGCGGGAGCAATCTTCGGATCGTGCAGGCGCTTCAGGACAGCCTCTTCGTCACAGCTGAGACAAACGTCCACGGTGCAGACGAAGAACACGTCCGGCTTCTTCCGGGCGTCCACGGAGCGGCGGAAGAGACTGCAATCCGTGATGGCATCCGTATGCACGCCGAGACGGTCGGCTGCCTGTTTTTTTAGCGAATCAAGCGGCTGTCCCGGATCGAGACGGAGGTCGCGTATTCGAATCATAAATTACCCAACTTTCCTGCGGCGTAGCCGGAGGACCACGCCCATTGCAGATTATAGCCGCCGCAGTCGCCGTCGATATCCAGCAGCTCGCCCGTGGCGAAAAGTCCGGGGACGAGACGGCTTTCCAGCGTGTCGGCCCGGAATTGCGAGGTCTCCGCTCCGCCGACGGTCACCTGTGCGTGCTCCATTCCGAGCAGACCCGCGACCGGGAGCGGGAAATACTTCAGCAGATGTGAAAGCGCCCGAAGCGCATCCGCCGTCAGCGCGGAGAGCGGATCATGCAGCGGCAGCCCCGCCGTCTTGACGACGGTTTGACCAAGACGTGTGTTGAGCATACCCGTGAGCAGATGCTCGGTGTCCAATTCGGGGAAGGCGGCACAGCGCTCCGCAAGCGCCGCACAAAGCGCGGCTTCGTCGATATTCTGCATCAGATCGAGCAGAAGCACCTGTCCCTCCGCATCGGGCGAGACGCTGCGCGAGAGCGCGAAGGCGATGGGACCGCTGACGCCAAAATCCGTGAACTGCACTTCGCCGCATTCCTCGGCAGCAACGCCGCCGTCGGATTTCAGGGTCATACGGCATTGTGCGCGGACGCCCTTCAGCGAACGCAGGAAGGGCGCATCCGCACGGATCTGCACAAGAGCGGGCGAGAGCGGTGTGATGCTGTGCCCGAACGAGGATAGCAGACGGTAGCCCGCGTGGGTGCCGCCGAGCGTCTTGCCCGCGCAGCCGCCGCAGGCGAGGATCAGCCTGTCGCCCGTGAAACATTCGCCGGTCGCGGATTTCAGAAAGAAGCCTTTTCGGTTTCGCTCCGCGCGTATAATATCGCAGCTTGTGACGACCCGGACACCGCGCTGCTCCAGCGCGAAGCGGAGCACATCGACCACGCTGTTCGCCTGATCGGAGAGGGGGTAGACCTTTCCGTCCGGCTCCGTGACCGTGTACAGACCCAGCTTCCGGAAGAACTCCAGCGTCCGCAGGGCGCCGAAGTATGTGAGCGCGGGGCGGACAAAGGCGGGAGAGTCGCCGTGGTAATGCGTTTCGTCCGCGTGCAGATTCGTGAGATTGCAGCGCCCGTTTCCGGTCGCCATCAGCTTTCGCCCGACACGGCTCTGCCGTTCGAGCAGGGTGACCTCACAGTCGCCGCGTTCCGCCGCCGACAGCGCCGCAAGCATTCCGCTCGCTCCGCCGCCGAGGATCAGCACATTCATCTCTACCGCCTCCTTTTCTGCCCTTTATTATACGGGCAGCGGCGTGAAAGAGCAAGGAAAAGTTGACTTTGTCCGTTTGAGGCGTTACGATAGGGGAAAAGGAGCGATAGATATGGAACAAAAGCGGATCGATCGGATCAACGAACTTGCAAAAAAGGCAAAGACCGTCGGACTGACGGAAGAGGAGATCGCGGAGCGCGACCGCCTGCGAAAGGAATACGTGGAAGCGGTGCGGAAGAACCTGCGCGGACAGCTCGACAACACCTACGTCGTGGATGGGCAGGGGAACAAACGCAAACTGACGGACCTGCAGAAGCCCGGAAAGACCCACTGAGATACGCGGATCGGAACGCCGATCCGCGTTTTTTCGTGCCCTGCCGCAGAAGGCGAAAAAACTTAAAAAAACTTCTTTACTTTACTACGGTAATGTGATAATATATGCGCAAATTCATTATGGGAGGTGGACGCGCCGTGCGCGATCTGCATAACCCCGAGACGGACCGCCTGTTTGAGGCGATCCTGCGGCTTAAAAATATTGATGAATGCTACGATTTTTTTGAAGACCTTTGCACGGTCAAAGAGCTGCGCGATCTTTCGCAGCGGCTGGAGGTCGCTGTCCTTCTGAGTGAGGGAAACAGCTACCAGAGCGTTGCGAAAAAAGCGGAGGTCAGCTCCGTGACGATCAGCCGTGTCAACCGCTGCCTGCTTTACGGAAGCGGCGGCTACCGAAAGGCGATCGAGCAAATGGACGGAGAGGAGAAAGCGGAATGAACGGAAACGGCATTGCACAGGGCGGCGAGGAAAAACTGATTTCCGAGCTTCGCGCGCTGTATCGGAGCCACGGCTATATCCGATATAAAATGAGCAAATTCGAGGCCTATGACCTTTACGCATCGAACAAGGACTTTCTGACCTCGCAGGACATCATCACCTTCCCCGAGGCGGGAGGAAAGCTGATGGCACAGAAGCCGGACGTGACGCTCTCCATCGTACGAAACAGCGCCGAGCAGGCGGACTGTGTCCGCAAGGTGTATTACAACGAAAGCGTCTACCGCCGCCCGAAGGGCTCGAAGTCCTTCCGCGAGATCACGCAGGTCGGTTTGGAATGCATGGGCGACGTCGACGACTACTGCGTCTGCGAGGTGCTGTACCTCGCGGCGAAGAGCCTGCTGGCAATTTCGCGTGACTGCGTGCTCGCCGTCTCGCATCTGGGGATCGTCTCGGAGCTGCTGGATCGGCTCGGTATGAGCGCGGAAGAGCGGGCAAAGGCGTTTTCCTGCATCAGCGGCAAGAATCTGCACGAGCTTTCCTGCCTGCTGGAAGCGGCGGAGGACCGCGAAGCCGCGAAGGCGTTGGGGCGTCTTGTTACACTCAGCGGCGCTCCGGAGGAGGTCCTTGAGGAACTGACCGCACTCGGCTGCCGCGGCGCGTATGTCGATGAGCTCAAGCGGCTGACCGAAATGCTCTCCGAGCTGCTTCCCAAGGGCGTGCTGACGCTGGACTTTTCCGTTGCGAACGACGCGCGCTACTATACGGGCGTTGTATTCAAGGGCTTTGTGAGCGGCGTTCCCGCGGGCGTGCTCGCAGGCGGACGCTACGACCCGCTGATGAAGAAAATGGGGAAAAAGAGCGGGGCGATCGGCTTCGCGGTTTATCTGGATGCATTGGAAAGACTCCTGAACACGGAAAAACAGTATGATGTGGACACGCTGCTGCTCTATGACGCGGAAGCAAAGCCGGCCGACGTGTTCCGCGCGGTGGAGACGCTTTCCCAAGGCGGTGCAACGGTGTTGGCGGAACGCGCCGCACCGGAGAATCTGATCTACCGCCGCCTGCTGCGGCTGAAGGACGGGGAGGTGCTCGGCGATGCATAAATGGCTCAATGTTGCGCTGCCGAAGGGCAGACTCGGGGAAAAGAGCTACGCAATGTTTGAAAAAGCGGGCTTTGAGTGCCCCTCCATCCGCGAGGAAAACCGAAAGCTGATCTTCGAAAACCCCGAATGCGGCGTTCGCTATTTCTGGGTGAAGCCCTCCGATGTTGCGATCTATGTCGAGCGCGGCGCGGCGGATCTCGGCATCGCGGGAAAGGACATCCTGCTCGAATATGAGCCGGACGTCTATGAACTGATGGATATGAAGATCGGCAAATGCCGCATGGCAGTCGCCGCGAAGCGGGACTTCCGCGATGACCCCGAAAAAACGCTGCGCGTGGCGACGAAGTTCACCAATATCGCGCAGAACTATTATGCCGGACTTGGTCGCGAGATCGATATGATCCGTCTGAACGGCTCGATCGAGCTTGCTCCGATCCTGGATCTTTCCGATGTGATCGTGGATATTGTAGAGACCGGCACGACGCTGAAGGAAAATGATCTTGAGGTGCGCGAAACGGTCGTGCCCATCAGCGCGCGGCTCATTGCGAACAAGGCAAGCTATGCATTCAAAAAGGAACAGATCGAAAAGGTCGTTTTTGAACTGGCACGGCAGACGGAGGCAGAGAAATGATCAAAATCATCCGATACGGTGAAGTGCCGGAACAGGAAATATTTGCGCGCGTCAGTGAAGCGCGGGACGTCTCCGCGACCGTTGCGGAGATCATCTCGACCGTCCGCAGGGACGGCGACGATGCGCTGTACGCTTATGCGGAGAAGTTTGACGGCGTGAAGCTCGAGGCGCTGGAGGTGCCGCGCGAGGAGATCGACGGCGCGGCAGAGCGTGTGGACGCGGCATTTTACGCAGTTCTGGAAAAGGCTGCGCGGAACATTCGGGAATTCCACAGCCGTCAGCTCCACGACGGCTTCGAGCTGCGGCGTGAAGACGGCGCGATCCTCGGTCAGCGGGTGATGCCGCTCGATCGGGTCGGTATCTACGTCCCGGGCGGTACTGCTGCCTATCCCTCGACGGTTCTGATGGACTGCATCCCGGCGAAGCTCGCCGGCTGCGGCGAGATCATTATGGTCACGCCCGTCAAGGGGGAGGGGAAAGTCGCTCCCGAGATCCTCGCCGCTGCGAAGCTGGCGGGCGTGGACCGCATTTTCAAAACCGGCGGCGCGCAGGCTGTTGCGGCGCTGGCGTACGGAACGCAGAGCATTCCGCTTGTGGACAAGATCGTAGGTCCCGGTAATGCCTTCGTTGCGGAGGCGAAGCGGCAGGTCTTCGGACAGGTGGCGATCGATATGATCGCAGGTCCGAGCGAGATCCTTGTGGTGGCGGACAAGACGGGAAATCCCCGCTGGATCGCCGCGGACCTGCTCTCTCAGGCGGAGCACGACAGACTTGCGAGCGCGGTGCTGGTCACGGATTCCGAGGCGCTTGCCCAAAAGGTTGCGGAGGAAATCGAGGTGCAGCTTGCGCGGCTTCCGCGTGCGGAGATCGCCCGCGCGTCGATCGATACCTACGGAAAAATCATTGTTTCCGATACGCTGGACGCGGCGATCGAGATCGCAAACGAGCTGGCGCCCGAGCATCTGGAACTGCATCTGGACGATCCCTTTGCCCTGCTTCCGAAGATCCGTCACGCGGGAAGCGTTTTCCTCGGAAAGCATTGCCCCGAGGCGCTCGGCGATTACCTCGCGGGACCGAATCATACCCTGCCCACGATGGGAACGGCGCATTTCTCCAGTCCGCTTTCCGTGGACGATTTTGTGAAGAAATCTCAGTATCTGTATTACAGTGAAGAGGCGTTCGCAACGGTTGCGCAGGACATTGCCTGCTTTGCGGAAAAGGAAGGACTTTCCGCGCACGCGAGAAGCGCTCTGGTACGATGGGAGGACAAAACATGAGCGGTTTTTTCAGCAAAAAATATGCGTCGCTTGAGCCCTATACCCCGGGCGAACAGCCGAATGATATGCGCTACAACAAACTGAACACGAATGAGTCACCCTATCCGCCGTCGGGTGCGGCGCTGCGCTACGCAGCCGAATGTGCGCGTACCCCCAACCTCTATCCCAAGCCCGACGATCGGGAGCTTGCGGCGGCATTCGGTGCACTTTACGGACTGTCCGCGGACGAGACGCTGCTGACGAACGGCTCGGATGAGGG
>JAFVWG010000116.1 GCA_017501805.1 Oscillospiraceae bacterium | reverse complement strand
TTCTGCAGGAAGGCGTCGATCCGCTCCTGCGGCATATAGAGCGGTGCGCGGACGATCAGTTCCACATCCCGCACCTCCAGCCCGATCGTTTTTCGGCGGCTGCGAAGGATGCGGATATTCACGCGAGCGCGCACAGCGCCGCTGCGGTCTTCGCCGCGAGGCGGGCGTTATTGAAGACGAGCTGAATGTTGCTGTCCAGACTGTCGCCGCCGGTCAGCTCCTTGACCTTTGCCAGCAGGAAGGGGGTCGTCTGCTTGCCGCGCACGCCTGCCGCGGCAGCCTCTGCCAGCGCCTGTTCGATCGCCGCGTCGATGACTGCCTTGTCCATACTGTATTCCTCGGGGATGGGATTCGTCACGAGCATACCGCCGCGGCAACCCATATCGCGCTGCGCCTGATAGATCCGTGCGAGCTCCTCCGGCGTATCCACGCGGCAGTCGACCTTGAAGCCGCTCCTGCGCGTGTAGAACGCGGGCAGTTCCTCCGTGCCGTAGCCGAGCACGGGTACGCCCTTGGTCTCCAGATACTCCAGCGTCAGTCCGAGGTCGAGGATCGACTTCGCGCCCGCACAGACGACCATCACAGGGGTCTGCGCCAGCTCTTCGAGGTCGGCGGAGATGTCCATCGTCGTCTCCGCACCGCGATGCACACCGCCGATGCCGCCCGTGGCAAAGACGCGGATGCCCGCCATCGCGGCGATCATCATCGTGGTGGTGACGGTGGTCGCGCCGTCCGCTCCCTGTGCGACGAGCACGGGCAGATCGCGGCGGCTGGCCTTTGCCACCTTTTGTCCCTGTTTGCCGAGGTATTCGATCTCCTCCGCGCTCAGACCCGCCTTGAGTCTGCCGCCGAGCACGGCGCAGGTCGCGGGGACGGCGCCCTGTTCACGGATGAGCTGCTCCACCTTCAGCGCCGTTTCGGCGTTCTGCGGATAGGGCATTCCGTGGGAGATGATCGTGCTTTCCAGCGCGACGACGGGCTTGCCCGCGTCGAGCGCGGCGCGCACTTCCGGCGCGATGTCCAGATATTTGTTCATCATATGTTTTCCTCCGCATATTTGATTCTGTTTTCAACCGTCTCCGTGCTCATCGCGGGGCTGACGGTCTCGTCCGATTCCGCTGTGACAGCACCTGCCGCCGCGGCATAGCGCGCCGAATCCTCCAGAGAGCGTCCGTCAAGGAAGCTCCTGCACAGCGCCGCAAGCGCCGAATCGCCGCAGCCCGTGGCATTTTTGAGGCGGGCGGGAAAGCTCGGCACGCGGACGCAGCGTCCCTCTTCCGCCGCATAGATGCCGTTCACGCCGTCGCTGACGAACGCGCGTTTGACGCCCTTTTTGACGAGCGCCTGCGCGGCAAGCTCCGCGTCGGATTCTCCCGTGAGCGCCTCCGCCTCCACGGTGTTCGGCTTCAGCGTGTGGATGCGGTCCAGCACGGGCGCGAGCTTTGCCGCCTTTGTCACGGAGATCGGGTCGGCAAAGATGGGGCAGGTGCAGCGGCCCGTCAGAAAGTCGATCGCCTCCGCAGTCAGATTGCTGTCCATCACAACGAGCGCCGCGCCGTTCAGAAGCGGCAGCCGTGTTTCGAGAAACTCCGGGGTCATCTGTTTTGAGATATCCACGTCGCAGACGGCGAGCGCAGGCTCTCCGTCCGGACCGGAGATGCAGAGATAGGTCGAGGTCCGCCCGTCCGGGATGCGGAGCGCACCCCGCAGACCGATGCCCAGCGTGCGGCAGTTTTCCTCGATGCGCCGCGCCCAGTCGTCCTCGCCAAGGGCGGCGACCAGCTCGACCTCCGCGCCGAGCCGACGCAGATTATGGGCGATGTTTCCGCCGACCCCGCCGAGGGATGCGCGGATCTCGCCGGGGTTGGAGTCCCGTGGGATCAGCGGAGCGTAAGACCGCCCCCAGAGGTCCACATTGACCGCGCCGACGACGGCGACATACGGGCTTTGCACAGCGACCGCCTCCGTTTCCGTTTTTTTCAGCATAGCAAATCCGACGGAGATTTGCAAT
>JAFVWG010000115.1 GCA_017501805.1 Oscillospiraceae bacterium | reverse complement strand
TCGGAAAGCTGGCTTGTATATACGCCAAGGGTGTTTACTTCGCGCGAACCCATGATTTCCGTCATTACAACCCTGTCCGCAATCTGCAGTACCTTTGCAAAATCGTCCATAACGGAGGCATTTGTATGTCGGAGTGCGTGAAGCCCGAGAAATGGGATGCCGATACGCTCACAGATCTTAACCATATGATTCCGGATCGTTTGGGGAGAGGTCGGGACGATGAAGGCATCAGGATTATCTTCCGGCATAGCGGCACTCAAGACGGCACAGAGATATGGAGACAGCGTCAGTTTGCGCGTAGACCTCGGCGTTTTGGTGACATCTTTGTTGACGTACTGATTATGCTCGTCCTGAACGCGCGCAGAATGGACGCTGAGAACCTTTTTACAAAGGTCCACATCGCGCCAGCGTAGCGCGATGATCTCGCTCCGTCGCAAACCAAGCCAGCTTGCGAGCAGAACCGGGATTTCGATGTCGGTGCCGTGGATCCCCACCAGAAGCGCCTGCTGCTGTTCTTCGGTGTAGATCGTTTTCTCCTTTTCGATACGCATCGGGTAAAGGAGCGAATCTTCGTTGATGTGCTGTCCGGCATCGGCAAGGGCGGGAAGTATAAGCGCAGTCGTGTTTCGCAGCGTCTTCACGCTGTATTTTTCGGCTTCGGCATTGATTACTGCTTGCACGGCGTTTGTGTCGATCGAAGAGACCTTCCGATTCATCAATTCTTGAAAGCGATGCTTTTGGATGATTCGGTAGCCGCGGATCGTTGCCGGAGAAAGAAGCTTTGAACGCCGCGCGATATAGGCATCAATCGCCTGTGAGAGCGTTGTGTTTGCTTTTGCCGTTCTTTTTCCGTTCAGGTGTTCCGCCTTGACCAGCGCGGCCTGCCGGGCGCACTCCCGCTCTGTGGGAGCGGTGATCGAGATGCTTTCACCGCCGAGCCGCAGCTGCACGAACCACGTTCCGCTTTTCAGTTTTCGTGGGGATGGTATTTTCATAGCAGTTCTGCAGGCTTCTTGTGCTGCTGGGTGCCTGCGAGCCAGCGGGCATATGTTTGCAAGCCATCGATATGTTCAAACAGATCGTCGCTGATATTTGCTTCCATAGGATCGAGAATGAAGTCGATGCCCTCGCGGCGGGCGAGTTTTGCGGCAGGTACGAAGTCGCTATCCCCGGCAATCAGGATGATTTGATCGACCTGCTGCTTGAAAGCGAGAGATGCAATGTCAAGACCGATCCGCATATCGACGCCCTTCTGGCGAAAACTGATTTCCAGATCGGATTCCGTGAGGTCATCCATTGTGATTTTTTTAAGACAGAGGGCTTTGAATTTATCAGCGCCGATCGTATAGCTGGCGTTTTTGTCCAGTAGCTTTCCCATGCGCAGAGCGACTTTTCTTCTTTTTTTCAACGCATTGAAGAATTCGATGGTCCATGTGTAGGTGTCGGACTTTCCGAAGTCGACATTGCTCTTTGTCAGAGGGTTGAAAACGCATTTGCTTAACGGTGGGCAGTCATAAAAGAAGATGCGGTACAATTCCCGGTCTTCACGGTGGCGCGGTCGATTATCGTGAATGTGCTTCATGCAATAC
>JAFVWG010000114.1 GCA_017501805.1 Oscillospiraceae bacterium | reverse complement strand
CTAAGCTTCGGCGCTTTCGAAAAAGCGCCATCCGCCCGCTCCCTTGCTCCTCCTTTCCACAAAAGGTTTGCAACCTTTTGTGGGTACCATCAGCGCCAAAAGAAAACGGTTCTTGTACTCCAAAAGAAAAGGCGCTTGGCGTATCACTGGAGGTGCGGAGGAAATCGATACACCTGCGCCCAGGGCGCGATGCCCACATCGCGTCGCTTTCGTTTTCCGACAAAAAGGGTGCGCTGCTTTTGCAGCGCACCCTTGGTTTTCGTATCGGGATCAGCCTGCGTTGGCGGTGTCCTCAACAGCGGCATCGGTCGGGGTCTCCAGGATCTGTCCGGGGGTCGCAAGCGCGATCTTGCTCAGATCCAGGCGGAGGTTGTAGGTCAGCGCGATCTCGTCCACAGCCTTGGTCACGAGCTCCTGCGTGCAGGCGTCGCGCACGGCGGTCTTCCAGTAGGCATCCTCGCCTGCGGAGACGAAGTACATGATATGGAAGCCGTAGTCCGTCTTCACAACGCCGTGGTCGCCGCTCTTACGCGCGGGATCGAAGCACCAGTTGTTGAAGGCTTCGACCATCTGTCCGGGATAGACGTTCTCATACAGACCGCCGTTTTCCACAGAACCGGGGTCTTCGGAGTTCTCGCCCGCCAGCGCG
Organism: Oscillospiraceae bacterium; assembly: GCA_017501805.1. Classification (GTDB taxonomy): domain Bacteria; phylum Bacillota; class Clostridia; order Oscillospirales; family Oscillospiraceae; genus RGIG3566. The sequence continues at coordinate 10,809 of JAFVWG010000114.1, read as the reverse complement.
GAGAAGCTCTCCTCGGTGGGCTCGTTCTCCTGCCACTTCTTGTAGATGGACTGTGCCTTCTCCTCGGCGGCGGTCCACGCCGCTTCGTTCTCGTCGGTCGGCGAGATGAGGATGTGGCGCACGTTCACCGTTCCGGTGTCATCCTTCGGGATGTCGGCATACTCTTCCGCGTGTGCGTCATAGAAGGCGCTCAGATCTTCGTCGGTCGGCTCGATCTTTTCCTGCAGCGACTGGATGTAGGAAGAGCCGAGGAAGAGCTTCTCAAGATAGCCCAGATAATCCTCGCGGTCGACGCCGGGTCCGTAGACGGACAGCAGCTGTTCATTCAGCTCCTCGTCGCCGCGCTCCGCGATGCTGTCACGGATGGTCTTCAGATTTTCCGCGATCTCGGCGGGGATCTCGAATTTTTCAGCCTTTGCCTTGGCACAGGCGGCGGTGTAGGTGCGGTAGTCCTCCAGCGCGTTGGACAGGAAGTACTCCTGCCAGGTGCGATTCGCCTCTTCGTCATACATCGACGTCGCCATATTCTGCGGGTCGAGACCGAGGTACATCGCGTAGTAGTAATTCTGGTTGTAGTAGTTGTAGAAGTTCTCCCAGTAGAACAGGGCGAGCTGCGCGTTGGTCAGACCGTCCTTGGCGGGAGCGGTCGCGCCGAGCATCGTCTTTGCCTGCTCAAAGAGGTTGTTCTTCTTGCTGGAGGCAACGACACGGTCGGCGGTCTCCTGCGTCATCGCGCCGTTTTCCACGGTGTAGGAGGTCGCGCCCGAAAGGGTCACGCGCTCCGCGGGGATCTTTGCCTGCTGCGACAGATAGACCGCACCGGCGATGATGGCGGCAAGCAGCACACCGAGGATCGCAAAGAGCACGCCATGGCGCTTCTTCGGGGTCTCGGGAACGGCTTCTTCCTCGATGGGTTCTTCGGTAGCGTCTTCGGTATCTTCCGCAGGAGTCTCTTCCGCATCCTCGGCGGGAGCCTCTTCGACCTCTTCTGCGGGGACGTCTTCGGCACCTTCAACGGAGATTTCTTCGGCAGCTTCCTCGACCACGGCGGTTTCCTCCGCGGCGACTTCTTCGACCGCCGCTTCGGTCTCGGCGACCGACTCCTCAGCCGGAGTCTCCGCCGCTTCCTCGATCAGCGACTTGCCGCACAGAGGGCAGAACTGCGCATCGTCTTCGATGACTGCGTGACAGAATTTACATTCCATAAAAAACACTTCCTTTGCTCAAGTTTTGCACAGAAAAGGGGGATAGCTCTTCGCATTTTACCACGTTTTTCCATGCATTGCAAGCTACGGCGGTATTCGTGGGAAATCGCGCGTTGCGGCATTGCAAAAAAGGCGGAGAAATGATACAATATTATGAAATAGCAACAATTCCCGGAGGGCGGTCTTTTGGAACGGAAAACACGGACAATTTCACAGGAAGAATTGCAGCTGCAGCGGGAATACTGCGGCAGGATCGCCGCGCTCTGGCGGGAACGCGGGCGCACGCCCAAGGCCTTTGTGGACACCTACGGCTGTCAGCAGAACGAGGCGGACTCCGAGCAGATCCGCGGCATGCTCCGCGAGAGCGGCTATGAGATCTCCGATACCGAAGAGGGCGCGGACGCGGTCGTGATCAACACCTGCGCCATCCGCGAGCACGCGGAGCAGCGCGTCTACGGCAATGTCGGCGCGCTTGTGCACACCAAGCGCCGCCACCCGGATCAGAAAATTTTCATCTGCGGCTGTATGATGGGACAGGAGCACGCGCTCGAGCGCATCCGCAAGAGCTACCTCTATGTGGACGGCGCGTTCAACCCCCACGCGCTCTGGCGCTTCCCGGAGCTGCTGTATACCGCGCTGACGGGAAAAAAGCGCGTCTTTTTGAAAGAGGACTGCGACGGCGTCATCGCCGAGGGCATCCCCGCCGTGCGCTCGAACACGCTCAAGGCGTGGGTCTCCGTGATGTACGGCTGCAACAACTTCTGCGCCTACTGCATCGTGCCCTATGTGCGCGGGCGGGAGCGCAGCCGCCGCCCGGAGGAGATCGTCCGCGAGGTCGAGGGGGTTATCGCGGCGGGCTACAAGGACATCACGCTTCTGGGGCAGAATGTCAACTCCTACGGAAAGGACCTGGACGAGGGCGTGGACTTCTCCGACCTGCTGGCGCGGCTTGCGGAGCTGGACGGAGACTTTCTGCTCCGCTTTATGACGAGCCATCCGAGAGACGCGGGGGAAAAGCTCTTCCGTACGATGGCGAAGTATCCGAAGATCGCAAAGCAGCTGCATCTGCCTTTCCAGAGCGGCAACGACCGCATCCTCAGGGCGATGAACCGCCACTACGACCTTGCCCGCTACCGCGAGCTGGTGCGGCAGGCGCGTGAAGCGATGCCGGAGCTGGTTTTGACCTCGGACGTCATCGTGGGCTTTCCCGGCGAGACCGCGGAGGAGTTTGAGGACACGATGCGGCTGATCGAGGAGGTCCGCTACGACGCGCTGTTCACCTTTATTTTCTCTCCGCGCAGGGGAACGCCTGCGGCGGAGATGGACGACCCCACGCCCAAAGAAGAGAAAAACCGCCGATTCGATCGGCTCGTGGACCTGCAGAACCGCATTTCGCAGGAGCTGCATCGGGACTATATCGGAAAGACCGTGTCCGTCCTTGTGGACGGAAAAGAGGAGGGCGGACTGCTGACCGCCCGCACGCAGGGAGGCAGACTCGTTCGCTTTGCGGGTGACGCGGAGCTGATCGGACGCTTCCTGCAGATAAAGATCACAGACGCCACGACCTGGAGTCTGGTGGGAGAGATCGGGTGAGAGACCATGGCTGAAGCAACGCCGATGATGCGGCAATATCTGCAGATCAAGGAGCAGAATCCGGACAGGATCCTGTTCTTTCGGCTCGGAGATTTTTATGAGATGTTCGCCTCCGACGCGGTCATTGCGTCCAGGGAGCTTGATCTGACGCTGACCACCCGCGACCGCGGCAAGGAGAAGGAAGAGCAGACGCCGATGTGCGGCGTGCCCTACCACTCGGCGGAGAGCTACATCGCCCGCCTTGTGGCGAAGGGCTACAAGGTCGCGGTCTGCGAACAGATGGAAGACCCCGCGCTCGCCAAGGGATTGGTGAAGCGCGATATCGTCCGCGTCGTCACGCCCGGAACGGCGATGGAGAGCTCGATGCTCGACGAGCGGAAGAACAACTATTTCGCCTGTGTCTTTGCGGAAAACGGAAACTTCGGTATGGCGTTCGGCGACATTTCGACCGGCGCGTTCTACGCGACCGTCACCTCCGGCGCGGACGCCTGCGAGAACGAGCTTGCGCGCTTTGAACCGGCGGAGATCCTGCTCGGCGGAGAAGCTGCGGAAAACACGGCGCTCAAGGCGATGCTCACCGACCGGCTGCACGCCTGTGTCAATGTGGGCACGCAGGAGGACTTCCGCGCCGAGAAATGCGTGAAGGCCGTCGTTTCGCAGTTCGGAAAGCCGCTTGCCGCGCTCGGACTGGACACGGAGCCGCTTGCCGCGCTTGCCGCGGGCGCGCTTCTGGAAACGCTGAAGGAAACGCAGAAGAGCGAGCTCTCGCACATCCGCGAGATGGAATTTTACCGCGCGGGAAAATTTATGCAGCTCGACCTCACGGCGCGGCGCAATCTGGAGCTGACGCAGACGCTGCGCGGCAAGGAGAAAAAGGGAAGCCTGCTCTGGGTGCTGGACAAGACCGGCACGGCGATGGGCTCGCGCCTGCTGCGAAGCTGGCTGGAAAAGCCGCTGCTCTCCCCCGCGCTCATCGAAAAGCGCCTTTCCGCCGTGGAGGAGCTGACGAAGAAAACTGTCGACCGCGAGGAGCTCGCCGCGCTGCTCCGCGAGGTCTCCGACCTCGAGCGCGTCACCGCGCGTATCGTCACGGGAACGGCGAACTGCCGCGACCTCACCGCGCTGGCAGCGGGTGCGGCGCGCCTGCCCGAGATCCGCGCGATCCTCGCAAAGCAGGACGCGGGTCTGCTCAGGATCGTCTGCGAGCAGCTCGATCCGCTCGAGGACCTCAAGGCGCTCATCGACCGCGCGATCGTGGATGAGCCGCCGTTCACCGTCCGCGAGGGCGGTATGATCCGCGAGGGCTTCAGCGCGGAAGTGGATCAGCTCCGTATGATCCAGAAGGGCGGCAAGGGTATGCTCGCCGGGATCGAGGCGGAGGAAAAGGAAAAAACCGGCATCAAAAACCTGCGCGTGGGCTACAACCGCGTGTTCGGCTATTATATCGAGGTCTCCAAGGGACAGGTCGATCAGGTCCCGGACACCTACATCCGCAAACAGACGCTCGCAAACGGCGAGCGCTACATCACCGAAAAGCTCAAGGAGCTGGAAAACACCATCCTCACCGCGCAGGACCGCGCCACGGCGCTCGAGTACGAGCTGTTCACGCAGGTGCGCGATGAGATCGCGGCGGCGTCCGCCCGCATCCTCGCAACGGCGCAGGCGGTCGCGACGGCGGATGTTTTGACCTGCTTTGCACAGGTCGCGGTGCAGAACCGCTACTGCCGTCCGACGGTCGACCTCAGCGATCGACTGGAGATCAAGGACGGCCGTCACCCGGTCGTGGAGCAGGTGCTCAAGGACAGCCTGTTCGTTCCGAACGACACCCGACTGGGCGGTGCGGACTGCCGCGCCGCGATCATCACGGGTCCGAATATGGCGGGCAAATCCACCTATATGCGGCAGGTCGCGCTCATCGTGCTGATGGCGCAGATCGGCTCGTTCGTTCCCGCGGCGTCCGCGCACGTGGGCGTGGTCGACCGCCTCTTCACCCGCGTGGGCGCGTCGGACGACCTGACCTCCGGACAGTCCACCTTTATGGTGGAGATGAACGAGGTCGCCGAGATCCTGCGCTATGCCACGAACCGCAGCCTCCTCATCCTCGACGAGATCGGACGCGGCACCTCGACCTTCGACGGTATGGCGATCGCCAGAGCCGTTCTGGAATACGCGGTGAACCCGAAGAAGATCGGCGCGAAGACGCTCTTTGCCACGCACTATCACGAGCTGACCGCGATGGCGGACGAGCTGCCGGGACTGAAGAATTTCAACATCGCCGTCAAGAAGCGGCAGGGCGAGATGATCTTCCTGCGGAAGATCGTGCCGGGTCCTGCACAGGCGAGCTACGGCGTGGAGGTCGCAAAGCTCGCGGGTCTGCCCGATCCCGTCATCGCGCGGGCGCGGACGCTGCTTGCACAGCTGGAGTCCGGCGAAGCGCCCGCCGCGCACGCCGCACCCGCCGTACAGGCGGACGATCAGCTCTCGCTCGACGCAATAGACGGCGCAGAGCTGCGCAGGCGGCTTGAGGAGATCTCCCCGGAGACGCTCACGCCCATCGAGGCGCTGAATCTGCTGTACGAGCTCAAACAGCTTTTGAATTGAGGAAGTCTATGCCTGAACTGTACAGTCCCGCGCCGAAGCGCGCCGCTGCCGCGCTCTGCCTTTCGCCCGTGTACTATTTCGCGCTGTCTTTTGTGCTGCGGGGGATCGGGCTTTCGGCGTTTGCGGCGAATATGATCTTCTTCTCCGTCGGCATTTCGGTTTCGCTGGCATTGTTTTTTCCGTTTTTGCGGGAATCGTTTTCCCTGCTCCGTGCCGAGCCGCGGCGCGTGTTTCACGCACTGATGCTTGGGGGGATTCTGCACTACGGCGGACTCGCCCTCGCCGCATCCGTGATGCTGCGGTTCGGGATCGCGCCGCAGACGGAGAACAATGCGATCGTTCTGGAAATGACGCGGCGCGCGCCCGCGGCGATGCTGCTGTTTTCCGTCGTTGCCGCGCCCATCACGGAGGAGTGCCTCTTCCGCGGCGCCGTGTTCGCACAGCTTCGGAAAAAGAGCCGTTTCGCGGCGTATGCCGTCACGGCGCTCGGCTTTGCGCTCGTTCACGCCGCGCCCGGAATGGCGGCGGGACATATGGAGGACGCATTCGGTTCGCTTGTGTACATTCTGCCGTCCGTCGCGCTCTGCTTTGCGTATGAATACTCCGGCACGATCTGGACGAGCATTTTTCTGCACGGCGCGATCAACGCCGCGTCGTATATCCTTGTGTTTTTGATTTGAACGCCGAAAGAGGTGAGCGTATGCCGAATATCATTCAGCTTTCCACGCACGTTGCGGATCTGATCGCGGCGGGCGAGGTCGTTGAGCGTCCCGCTTCCGCGGCGAAGGAGCTGCTCGAAAACGCGATCGACGCGGGAAGCTCCCATATCACGCTGGAGATCCGCGACGGAGGGATGCGCTTTCTGCGCGTGACCGACGACGGCTGCGGCATCGCCTCCGACGAGGCGGAGACCGCCTTCCTGCGCCACGCCACCAGCAAGATCCGCACCGCAGAGGACCTCGGCGAGATCCGCACGCTGGGCTTTCGCGGCGAGGCACTCGCGGCGATCGCATCGGTCAGCCGCGTGGAGCTGCTGACCAAACAGCGCGAGGCGCAGACGGGGACCTTCCTGCGTCTGGAGGGCGGCGTCGTCGAAGAAAAGAAAGAGGCGGGCTGCCCGGACGGAACGACCGTGACGATCCGCGATCTGTTTTACAACACCCCCGCGCGTATGAAGTTTATGAAGCGCGACTCCGTGGAGGCCGCCGCCGTGCTTGCCTGTGTGCAGCATCAGGCGCTCGCGCACCCGGAGGTGGCGTTCACCTATATCCGCGACGGAAAGAAGGAGCTTTCCACGGCAGGAGACGGCGATCTTGCGGGCGCGATCTATCAGGTGCTCGGACGGGACTTCGCCGCCGGGATGATCCCGGTCTCCGGCGCGTGGGACAGCTATCGCGCGGAGGGCTTTGTCTCCAAACCGATGTCCTCGCGCGGCAACCGCGGCAATCAGCATTTCTTTGTGAACGGACGCTATGTCAAGTCCAAAATGCTCACCGCCGCGCTGGAGGACGCCTACCGCAATCAGATCCTCGTCGGGAGATTCCCCTGCTGCGTACTGAAGATCACCCTGCCGGAAACGCTTGTGGATGTGAATGTGCATCCGGCGAAAACGGAAGTGAAGTTTTTGGCGGAGCAGGAGGTCTTCAGCTGCGTGCGCTACGCGGTCGCGGCGGCGCTGCGCGAAAAGCCGGACAGACCCGAGATCAGCCTCCCCGAGCGGCCGCAGGCAAAGCCCGCACAGCCGGAGGCGAAGCGGGAACAGCCTTTCTTCCGCACGATGAACGCCGAGCAGTTCCGCGCATTTTCGGGACAGCTTGAGAAGCATCCCGTGAAGCCCGCGCATCCCGAGGTCGCAAAGCGTGTGCTTGCGCCCGAAATCCCGACCGCGCCGGAGCGCGAGAAGAGGCTTCCCGTGATGGAGCAGGTGCAGATCCCCGTGTCCGTACCGCAGCAGGCTGCGCCCGCCGCACCCGAAGAAGAAACAAAGGACACCGCGCCCTACCGTCTGGCGGGCGAGGTGCTGGATACATACATCATCGTCGAACAGGGGGAGAGCATCCTCTTTATCGACAAGCACGCCGCGCACGAGCGCATCCGCTTTGAGGCGTACAAAAAACAGAATGTTCCGATGGCGGCACAGCTTCTGCTGACGCCCAAGACGGCGGAGCTGACCCCCGAGGAATCGGCGGTCGTGCTCGAAAACGCCGCGCTTCTGGAGCGCTTCGGCTTCGGACTCGAGGACTTCGGCGGCGGTACGGTGCTGCTGCGGCAGATCCCCGCGGAGCTTTCCCCGGAGGCGGGGGAGGCGGCGCTTGCCGCGCTGGCGCAGGATCTGCTCGACGGAAAGAAGCTCGATCCCGACGCCCTCCGCGATCGGATGCTCCACACAGTCGCCTGCAAGGCGGCGATCAAGGCCGGCTGGCATTCCGACCGCAGGGAGCTTGAGGCGCTTGCGCGGGAGGTCATGGAGCGGGACGATCTGCGCTACTGCCCGCACGGCAGACCCATCGTGGTGACCATCACGCGGACAGAGCTGGAAAAACAATTCAAGCGGCAGTGACCGCTTTCAAAGGAGAGAAGCCATGGAGCGCATCATCTGCGTTGCCGGACCGACCGCTTCGGGAAAGACCGACCTTGCCGTTGCGCTTGCCCGCGCATATGACGGCGAGATCCTGTCCTGCGACTCGATGCAGCTGTACAGGCGGATGGACATCGGCACGGCGAAGCCGACCGAGAGCGAGAAGAAAGGCGTTGTCCACCATCTTTTTGATATTGCCGAGCCCGACGAGCCGTTCTCCGCAGGACGCTATCAGGAGCTTGCCGAGCCGATCCTGCAGGACGTTCTCGCGCGCGGAAAGACTGCGATCGTCACGGGCGGCACGGGACTGTATATGGACGCGCTGATCCGCGGAAACTCCTTTGCGCCCGCGCCCGTGCCGGGATTGCGGGAAAAGCTCGAACAGCGCCTTGCGGAACAAGGCGCGGCGGCGCTTCTGGAGGAGCTGCGCGCCATTGACCCCGAAACGGCGGCAAGGCTCCACGAGGCGGATCACAAGCGGATCGTGCGGGCGCTGGAGATCTATGAGCAGACGGGCGTTCCGATGAGCGTCCGCGACGCCGAGACGCGCGCCGTGCCGCCGAAGCACCGCGCCGCTTGGATCGGACTGCATTTTTCCGACCGCGCGCAGCTCTATGAACGGATCGACCGCCGCGTGGACCTTATGCTGAAGGCGGGACTGGTCGACGAGGTGCAGGGGCTTCTTGCCGACGGCGTGCCCGACACGGCGACCGCGATGCAGGCGATCGGCTACAAGGAGATCGCGGCGCACCTGCGTGGGGAATGTACCCTCACCGACGCCGCCGATGCGGTCAAGCAGGGCTCCCGCCGCTATGCGAAGCGACAGCTGACCTGGCTGCGGAAAAACCCGGAGATCTTCTGGATCGACCGCACGGAGCACCCGTCGCTTTCCGAACAAACTGCGCTTTGCCGCCGCTTTCTGACGGATTTCGGCATAACCTGATTGGTATGATATGGGTATTACAGAAAAAAGGAGTAATACTCATGCAGACAGAACATCTTCAGGACCGCTTTCTCCACCAGCTCCGGACGGAGCGCACCCCCATCACCCTGTTTCTGGTCAACGGCTTTCAGATCCGCTGCAGCATCGCCGCGTTCGACGCCTTCGCGGTGCTCGTGCTGGCGGACGGAAAGCAGGAACTGATCTACAAGCACGCAATTTCCACCATCATCCCCTCCGTACCGGTGAAGACGGACTGATCCCCCGCCGGCAGGAGGAGTGCAGAAAGGACTGTCCCCATGCGTCGAAAGAGAAGCTTCTTCCTGCGGGCCGCGGAACAGATCCCGTTCCGCAGACGCGGTAAAACCTACATCGCCCTGATCGTCCTGATCCTTGCGGCACTGGCAGCTGTTTCTGTCGGTATCGGTGTTCGGGAGGGATTGGAGGCGCCGATCCGCACCGTCAAGGCAGTGCCCTACGAGTCCGGCAGCGGATATTTTTCCACAGGCTACATCGTGCGCGATGAGGCTGTGATGACAATGGACAGCAGCATCACCTCGCTCGTTCCCGCAGAGGGCGAGCGGGTCTCCGCCGGACAGGCGGTCGCCATGGGCTACGTCAGCGCGGACGCGCAGACGCGCCAGCGGAAGATCGCGCAGCTGGAAGAGCGGCTCAAGGAGCTGGAATACGCCTCCGGCGCGTCCGCCGCGGCCTACAACAAGGCGGCTGCGGATATGGAGATCCGCGACAGGATTCTGGAAATGGCCGTTATGCTCGGACGCGGGAACATTCTTGCTGTCGGCGACGCCGCACCGAGCCTCAAGGGACTTGTTCTGCGAAGCACGGCGAGCGAGGAGGACCTTTCCGCGATCGCACGACAGGAACAGAGCATCCGCAGCGAGCGGGATGCGCTTCGCGCGCAGCTGAGCGGACAGATGCGTGTGGTGTCCGCACCGGCGTCGGGGTATTTTTCCGGCGTGGTGGACGGATTTGAGAGCGTGCTGACACCGCGAAGCCTGGAGGCGCTTTCTCCCACCGAGCTGGACCGCATCTCGGAGGATGCACAGCCCGCGGGCGCGTTCGGAAAACTGGTCCTCGGCGACACCTGGTACTATGTGACCACCATCCCGGAGTCGGAGCTGAAGGAAACGGAGAAAGGCGACAGCGCCGAGGTGTCCTTCGCGCACGATCTCCGCGCGTCGATCGATATGAAGATCAGCCACATCAGTCAGCCGGAAAACGGACGCTGTGTGGTCGTGTTCACCTGCGGCGATTATATCCGTAACGTCACGATGATGCGCTCACAGAGCGCGGACATCGTCTTCCGCAGCTATGCGGGTCTGCGCGTGCCGAAGGAGGCCGTGCACGTCCGCGAGGACGGCAAGGTGGGCGTGTACATCCTCGAAAGCGCCGCCTACAAGTGGAAAACCGTGGAGATCCTCTACGACAACGGCGAGAGCTATATCGTCCGTCTGGACAAGTCCAGCACGCGCAACCTGTGGCCCGGCGACGACATCATCGTGGACGACAAGGACGCCTATGACGGAAAGGTCGTGGTGTAAGATGGGCATTGCCGAGAACATTGCCGCCATCCGTCTCGGGATGGCGCGCGCCGCCGAAGCCGCGGGACGCAGACCGGAGGAGATCGCCCTGTGCGCCGCAACGAAGATGAACGGCGCGGACGCCGTCCGTGCGGCGATCGCCGCAGGCGTGGACTGCTGCGGCGAAAATCGCGCGCAGGAATTCTGGGAAAAACAGGAAGCGAATGCCTACGCGGGAAAGCCCGTGCATTTTATCGGACGCCTGCAGACCAACAAGGCGGCAAAGCTCGTAGGGAACGTGGATGTGATCCAGTCCGTCGACCGTCCGGCGCTGCTCGAGTGCATCGCGCG
>JAFVWG010000113.1 GCA_017501805.1 Oscillospiraceae bacterium | reverse complement strand
CTGTTGCCTGCGTAGGAGATCTCAAGCTCGCCGCCCTTCCAGCCTGCGCTGTAGGAAACGGCAGCGGTCTCGATCGCTTCGCCGGTGTAGGTTGCATTCTCGGCGGAGATCGTCGCGGTCTCGGTGTAGTCACCGCGCGTGCAAGCCTCGGTGATGACATTGCCGGAAGCGGTGTAGACGATCGCGTGGTTCAGCGCGTCAACAGGCTCGGTGTAGGTGTGCTGCGCGTCATTCTTACAGGTGAAGGTCTTTTCGCCGGGAGCCGTGCAGCTTGCGGGAGTGGTGATCGTGCCTTCGTCCCAATCGTGATCGGTCGCGGGGATCTCAACATAAGTTGAGTAGTCGCAGCGAGAGCAGGTCACGTAGGCGTCCCAGCCGATCTCGGTGCAGGTGACGGGCTTCGCATCGTGCGGGATCTCATCGTGACCGAGAGCCGGAATGGGCTCGGTCTTGGTGTGCTTCGCGTCCTTCTTGCAGGTGAAGGTCATCGTGCCGGGATTGGTGCAGTCAGCGGGGGTCGTTTCGACGCCTTCATCCCACTCGTGCTCGCAATCAATAACCTTGATGCCGCCGTTCAGAATGTCGTGCGCGATCGCACCGCCGGTGCCGGAAATGTTGTCCGCATCGGTGCAGGTCAGCGTGACATCCTTCATGCCAAGCGTTGCGGTCTCGGAGACCTTAAAGGTCATCGTTACGAACTCAAAGTCGCCGGTATAGTCGCCCGTAAAGTTGATCCAGGAGAGACCGAACGGACCGGTTTCCAGATCGTAGGGAGGCGTGCTCATACCGCCGATGGCAGGGTTGTAGGTGAGCTTTGTAAGCTTCAGATCGGAGGGGAATGCAAAGTCAAGCAGAATGGAGTTGATGCCGGGGTTGTTGTCAAATCTGACGGTGACATCGACTTCTTCACCGGGCAGAGCCTCAACAGAACTGACCGAGAAGGTCGGGTTCGTCAGAACGGGGATGGGCTCGGTCTTGGTGTGCTGCGCGTTATTTGCGCAGGTGTAGGTCTTTTCACCGGGGACCGATGCGGTCGGGGGAGTTGTGACAACACCTTCGTCCCAATCATGTCCGAGGGCATCGATGGGCTCGGTCTTCTTGTGCTGCGCATCGTTGCGGCAGGTGTAGGTCTTTTCGCCGGGGACTTCGCAGTCGGCGGGAGTGGTGACAGAGCCTTCGTCCCAGTCGTGACCCAGCATCGGGATCTCGACATAGGTGGTGTAGTCGCAGCGCGAGCAGGTCACATAAGCGTCCCAGCCGATCGCTTCGCAGGTGACGGGCTGAGCGGCGTGCGGGACTTCATCGTGTCCGAGCGCATTGATGGGCTCGGTCTTGGTGTGCTTCGAGTCCTTCTTGCAGGTGTAGGTCTTTACGCCGGGGTTGGTGCAGTCAGCGGGGGACGTTTCGACGCCTTCGTCCCACTCGTGCTCGCAATCCACAACATTGATACCGCCGTTCACGATCGCGTGCGCGATCGCACCGCCGGTGCCGGAAATGTTGTCCGCATCGGTGCAGGTCAGCGTGACATTCTTCATGCCGAACGTTGCGTTCTCGGAGACCTTAAAGGTCATCGTTACGAACTCAAAGTCGTCGGTATAGTCGCCCGTAAAGTTGATCCAGGAGAGACCGAACGGGCCGGTTTCCAGATTGTAGGGAGGCGTGCTCATACCGCCGATGGCGGCGTTGTACGTGAGCTTCGTCAGCTTCAGATCGGCATCAAAAGCGAAGTCGAGCAGAATGGAGTTGATGCCGGGGTTGTTGTCGAATCTGACGGTGACATCGATATTTTCGTCTCCGGGATGTGCGTTTACGGTTGAAACGGTGAAGGTCGGCGTTTCAACGGCGTAGACCATTCCGGAGAAGAGGCTAGCCACCATACAAAGAGAAAGAAGAAAAGAAAGAATACGTTTTTTCAAGATGTTCAACCTCTCTTTCGCTTAGAAAATCTCAACGGGCCATCTCATGATGTACTGCATCAAGCGGATCGCGTCGTTGTTGTTGACCTTGCCGCTGCCGTCAACGTCCAAGGCTTCTTCAACGACCACAACGGGCCATCTCATAATATGCTGCAGCAGGGCGATCGCGTCGTTGTTGTTGACTTTTCCGTTGCCGTCGATATCGCCGGGGATGTAGGTCCGCTCGATCACGGAGATGCCGCCGGCGGTAAAGGTGACAGGAACGTCGGTAAAGGTGTTGTCCTGATTGGAGCCTTCGTAGATGCCGCCCGCTTCCGCGGAGGCAGAGACGGCGTAGGTGCCTTCGGCAGCAGTCGAGACATCAAACGTCAGCGTAGCGAGCACACCGTTGGAGGTGTCGGGATCGTTGGTCACGCCGTCCCAAACCAGGCTGATGGGGCTGGTGGCGGAACCGACGACGGTGAAGGGATCCTCGGGATCGGCCTCGGTGAACTGACCGGGCTTCGTGAACTCAAGGCTTGCCAGAGCATCACCGCGGGTGATCGCCTTGAGCGTCAGACCATCGGCAAAGCTTACTTTCAGCAGGCAGCCGGTGATACCGGGGTTGTCGGAGATCGAAAGCTTCACTTCGACTTCCTTGGTGGTCGCGGCTTCGAGCTTGGTCTTCAGGTCAACGCTCTCGACCGTGATCTTTGCAGTCTGGGTCGCGTCTTCCTGCAGCTCTGCAACGGGAGCTGCGGGCTCTGCGGCGGCGGGGGCGATCGCTGCGATGGAGATCTCCGAGGCGGAGACGTCCAGAACAGGAACGTCGGCGACGTCCTCGATCGCGAGAGCCGGAGCAGTGATGGTCAGCAGCATAGCCAGCGTGCAGACCACGGTGATGATGCGCTTGAGATTCTGGTTCATCATGGTAGACTCCTTTCGTTTGTGCCTGCGTATGGAATAATAAAAGATGCAAAGTGACAGAAAGGTATAATATCACTCCATACTCTATTACATTTGCATTATAATCTCTGCGCATAGTCTTTGTCAAGCCTTGCGCGCTGTGAAATGAGGCGCTCAAAGGATGATCCATACATATTAAAATAAGAGCACGAAAAGCACGGATCCGTACCCGGATCCGTGCCTGCAGTTGGTTTATTCTTTGTCAGGCATTTTCAAAAAGCGCCCGACCGGATTTGAAAATGTCGCCCGCGCCGACGGTGAGGATGAGGTCGCCTTCACGCGCGGTTTCGCGCAGGACG
>JAFVWG010000112.1 GCA_017501805.1 Oscillospiraceae bacterium | reverse complement strand
GCGGAAGACGCGGGGACGCGTGATGTACACGATCTTGACGAGCTCACGCATCAGCGCAGCGTCGCAGAGCGCCCACTGTCCGCCTCTGAAGCCGGCGTCGCCGCCGCACACGACGATATACTGCAGATCGGGGACGGGATTCGCCTCCGTGCTCGCACCGTCGGTCGGGTTCTGGCGCGGTCTCCACTTGCCGTCCGGGCCGCAGATCTTCGCTGCCTTCTCCGCCAGTTCGGGAGACACAAGCAGCATGTTGAGATCGCAGAGGAAGGGCAGACCGTCCGGCGTTACGAAGCGGTTTGCCGCCGCCTGCATTTCCGTGATCGCAGAAACCGACAGCGCCTTCGAGAACTTGTTGGAGAACGTTCCGGCATCGGTGTCGGGGATAAAGACACGTCCCTCAGATCCCTTCGATGCGACGGGATGTTTGTCAGACGCCCACGCCTGACCGTCTCCACCGGTCTTGTCGGTGTTGAATGCGTCCGCAAACATACGCATCACGTGCAGATATACGGTCATCGCCGCAGTGTTGCCGAGCCGCGTTCCGACTTTTCGGCACTCGCCCATCTTGTCGATTTTAGCTTCCTTAAACCCAACAACATCAGACAGCGAGAATTCACCGGGCGTGATGACCGTTTTGAAGCCGCGCTTCTTGCCGCCGTAGTTGAGCTCGCCGGTGTACGGCTGCATCTCGCCGTAGCCACCCGCTCCGGTGAGTTCGTAGTCGACGCTTTTCACATCGACCTCTCCAACGATCGCGCGAAGCTTGTTCAAGCGGTTCGCGTAGGCGTAGTCAAGTGCCTTACCGACGAACTTATAGTTATCAGTTTTCCATGCAGTACTATTCGGCATGTTCTTTCACTCCTTTCTTATTTGCCCACGCCGAGGACGTGGGACTTTGCCATAACGTAGATCTCGTTCAGGTTCTCATTTCTGCCGACAACCTTGATCGGCAGCGCCGCCGTCGCGCTCAGGATCAGTTTCTGACCCAGCACATTCTTCTCGGCATCACTGTCCAGATTGCCCTTCGAAAAGGTAACAGGCGGGAAGAGCGCGTAGACGTCACCGGTGCACGCCGCCGCACCGGACGCGACCGTAAAGGTCGAGATCGTGCCGGTAGAATTGTAGGCGTAATCCGTGATCCGCTTGACCGACCCGATCGGATCGGGGTTTTTGCTGCCCTCTCCCTTGGCGATCAACTTCAGGTAGCCTCCGTTGAAGTCGTCGTTGGAGAAGGCTGCCAGCGTGGATGTGGTGACGGTCGTTGCAGAGCCTCCTGTCGCCGTAAACGTGGGTGCGGGGCAGGCGAAAATCGCGTCCGGCGCATCCCAAACGCAGATCTTCGTTCCCTTTGCGCGCGTGTTGAGCACATCTGCACCGCCGAGGTGGTTTTCGGCAGCAACGCCGAGGATTGCCCCGGCCTCATTTTTTGCCGCTGCCACCACCAGTCCTTCGACGAGTTTAACGACCTGCCCGGCCAGAATTCTCGTTCCGGCAGCAATGTCGTACTCTCTCACAGCGGAGAGCACGCCCCCCGCCGCTTTCTGATAAGGTCTCATTTGTTTTCTCCTTTCTTTTACAGTTTCGCAAATTCCCGTTCGGTCATAGGCATATCCGGGTTGGCGCGATTCCACTCGTCCAGTTCCCTCTTCTGCGAGGGCGTCAGCGTGACACCGCCGGAGCTTCCGCCGCCCGTCGATCTGTCGTTTTTGCTCGCTGCCTTCGCGACGGCAGCAGCGCCGCTTGTCCCGACCAGATCCTGGAAGGCCTCATAGAGTTCCGCCAGCGGCTCTTTGCCGAAGCGAGATCCGCAGAAGCGACGGAATGCTTTGTTGTTCTCAAGTGCTTCCAGCTTTTCAGGAGAATTCATTTCGGGATGTTTCTCGACGAAGTCCCGGAGATCACGGGAAACGAAGCTCTCCTCCCCCTGTGCGAATTCTCCCATTTCCTGCCACTGAATCTGCTTACGGAGGCGCGAAAGAAACGCTCTGTTCTCGGCATCCTCTTCCAGCTCTTCAACCGTGCGTCCGGTGCGGTCTGCTTCCTCTTCCAGCCTTGCCCGTTTGACCTGTGCGGCGTATTCCTTGAATTCCTTCATGGAAGAAAAGGGCTTCTTGGTATAGGGATTCTCGATCCCCGCCGCCGCGATTTCCGCGTCCGCTTCGCGCAATGCAGCCTCGCGGGCATCCTTGCTCGCTTTGAGACGTGCAGCACGAATGGCCGCATTTTCTTCGCGGGTCTGCTTCGGTGTCGGGTCCGGTTCTGTCACCGTCTCCTCCGAAGCGGCATCCGCATCTTCCTGCGCATCCACGACCTGCGCCTGACCGTCGCCGAGGATCTCTTCGCTGTCCTCGTACCGGCTTTCATCTTGAGCGTCCACGACACGCTCCGGATCGCCGCCGGCCTCCTCCGCTTCGGAGGAAAGCTCTGTCAATCTTTCAAATTCTTCCATTTTATTTTTTCATCCTTTCCGGGCATTGCGCCCTAAAATACAAATCAAAGCAGCAGCTGCCGATTCGGCTCTGCAGCATCCAGCATTTGAGGAGGCGCGGACGGTTGAATGCTCTGCGGAGCGCTTTCCTCCTGCAGGATCGGCATGCCTCCCGCTCCGCTGTCTGCCACCTGCATCTGAATCACCTGCAGCACCGTTTCCAGAAGCATAGGATCATTCGCCAGCGCCTGCGTGACCTCCGGCGGAATAGTCGGCTTAAACTTCTGCTTCCAGCGGTCAATGATATCCTGCTTCTGAGGGATATCGAGGTATTCCAGCTCGGCGGCGAGCAGCTGCCAGTTGTCCTCCGTCACCGCCGTGCCGGCGAGCTTGTCCAGCGCCTCAACCGTTGTCTGCGGATTCTTGGAGAGTCCCGCTCCGGTCGTGACCGTGACATCGATCCGCGGGTAGTACATGACGGGATCACCGATTGTCAAACCCGTCTCCGGATTGATCACGGGCGGAATTGTTTTCGCAAACCTTCTGCCGTTGTAAAGGATCGCCTCAGGCTCTTCCTTCCCGTTTTTCGCACCGATGACCAGGAGGCGGTCGTCGTCAAAAAATTCCAGCGCAAGCCAGTCCAGAAGCTCATACAGGCGGCAGAACCCTCTGTCGCGATCTGCCTTTTTCAGTTTCTGCTGCGCTTCGGCGTCACCGCGGAGCTGCAGCAGCCCCGACGACGTCGTGATCCTCGCCGTCTCTTTGCCGTTATTTGTGTCATAATTGCGGTTCGTGCGCTGGATCTGCCCCTGCAGCCATTCGACCATTGGCAGGCTGTTCACGCCGTCGTGCAACCCGCCGAGTCTGCGGATGCCGTTCATCCTGTTGGCATTGACTCTAACCATCGCCCCCGGCTCATTCGTGATCTCCTCGCCCGGCATAAGCGCGCCATC
>JAFVWG010000111.1 GCA_017501805.1 Oscillospiraceae bacterium | reverse complement strand
TGGAAGCCTGCGGCAAGATGCTCACCAAGGAGGAGCTGGAGCTGCTGCCCGTAGCTTCGCTCATTATTACCTCTGAGGACGGCATCCGCTTCCTCGCGGATTATATCAACGGCGACGTTTACTATAACGTGTTCTATCCCAATCATAACCTCGACCGTGCCCGTACGCAGCTCAAGCTGCTGGCGGATATGGAGAAAAAGGAAATGGGGATCCGCAGAGCGCTTGAGAAGATTTATAAGGACCTCGGACTGCAGGCAGACCCCTATCGTATCCCATTCTGAAAAAAGGATCTGATGTTATGAAGATTCGCGCGATCATCCCGGCTGCCGGAAAAGGTACGCGCCTGTCAAGCAGCGATCACGACGAGCCGAAGGCGATGCGTCTGTGCGGCGGACGTCCGCTGCTGGAGACGGTGCTGAGCAATCTGGACTTCATCCGTCCGGAAGACATCTGTATCGTGGTTGGATACAAAAAAGACCGCATCATCGAATACTTCGGAGACAGCTACCGCTATGCGGAGCAGAAAGAGCAGCTCGGCACGGGACACGCCGTTATGGTTTGCGAGGAACAGTTCCGCGACTTCGACGGGACGGTGCTCGTCACCTTCGGCGATATGCCGCTGTTCCGGCGGGAGGATCTGCTTGCGATGTGCCGCCGCCACGAGGAAAGCGGTGCGGCCTGCACGCTGATGACGGCAGAGAACCCCGAGCTGACGATGTGGGCGCGCGTGATCCGCGATGAAAACGGCGGTTTCTCCGCCATTGTGGAAGGAAAGGACTGCACCCCCGAGCAGGCGAAGACAACGGAACTGTTTTCCGGCGTTCTGGCATTTGACAGCCGCGAACTGTTTCAGACGCTTCCGATGGTCGGACGGCACAATGTGCAGCAGGAATACTACCTCACCGAGGTGCCGGAGCTGATGCTGCGGCGCGGAAAAAAGGTGGAGACCTTCCGCATCGCCGACGGCAATTCGCTGCGCGGCGTCAATACGCCGGAGGATCTGGCGATTTGCGATGCGCTCCTTACGGCGGCGCGCTGAGAGAACACAGGCGGAGGAAGACTATGACACAAACCATTGAAACGACCTGCACACATTCCAAAAAGAATGTGCTGGAGCTGGAGCGGGAGCTGCATCGGCGCACGTTCCGCATCTGCCTGCTGCTCGCGCTCTGCGGCATCGCGCTGCTTGCCGCAGGTGTGTTTCTGCAGGAAGGGGAACTTATCTATTTCGGCGTTTTCTGGTCGATCCTTTTTGTGGTCCTGAGCGGACACAGTGCGAGAAAGGCCACGCGCCGCACGATGAAGCATTATAAAAAACTGTACGGCAAAGAACCGATCGTGACGACGGCGAAGTTCTACAATTCGATGTTTACGGCAAAGAATGAGATGACCGGCTCCGAGACGAAGGCGAAGTACGAGGAAGTGGAACGCGTGATCGTGACACAGAACCTCTATGCCCTGGTCCTGCCGGACCGCGTTGCGGTGCTTGTCGACCGCCGCACGCTTACGCAGGAGCTCGATCTGGAGCTTTACAACAGACTGCTGCAGGGTTGCTCGATGCAGGCCTTTGTGCACAATAAAAAATAAGACGAAAAGACGCCGCAGGGTTTGTACCCTGCGGCGTTCGTATGCGGATCGGAAATTATTTCTGCGTGATCTCGTAGCCCTTGGCAAGAATGGCATTGATGATCTCTTCGCAGTCGTCGGTGTCCAGACGGAAGAGAACCTCCGCGCCGTCGCGGCCGTTGTTGAGCGCCATATGACGGATGTTGACCTGGAACTTGCTGATGATCGTGAAGACATCCAGTGCGGCACCGGGCTCGTCCTTCATACGGACGACAAGACGCGCACCGCCGTCCCGCACGCCCATCATATCGATGAAGGCGTCGAAGATGTCCATATCCGTGATGATGCCGACCAGACGGTCGCCGCGCATAACGGGCAGGGCGCCGATGTGGTGCTTGCGCATCAAGGCGGCTGCGGTCTCGACAAGCTCTTCGTCCTGAATGGTGATGGGGTTTTTGGTCATCGCATCCTCGACGGTCATCTTTGCGAGCAGGTAGTTGATCTCAAACACGCTCAGCGAGGTCGCGTCGGAGGGGGAGACACGCTGCAGTTCTTTCTCTGTGACGATGCCGACCAAGCGGTTTTTCTTCATAACGGGCAGACGGTGGAAGCCGTGCTCCTGCATGATGGCATAGGCCTGTGCGACACTGGTATCGGGGGTAACGGTAAAGGGATTGAGCGTCATTCTGTTTTTGACGAGCATAGCGACAATACCTCCTCGGAAGATGGTTTTCTTACCTATATTATAAGCGCCGAACCATTCTCCGTCAATCCCTATCTTGCGCCGGGAGGCAGCGGAAAAAACGCGGCTTTGACAGCAGGGCGCTGCCGCGCTATAATAGCGGCGATGACAGTAAGTTTCCTGCAAAGGAGCGAGAAGATGAACATTGCGATTGTTGGCTGCGGAAAGATCGGAAGAACACTGATCGACAGCCTGACGAACGAAGGGCATGACGTCACCGCGATCGACCGCGGCGCAGAGGTCGTGGGCGAGGTCTCGAATGTCTACGACGTGATCGGCGTCATCGGCAGCGCGACGGACCCCGACACGCTGCGCGAGGCGGGCGTGGAGCGGACGGATCTGTTCATTGCGGTGACCGGCTCGGACGAGACCAATATGCTTGCCTGCTTTATTGCCAAGCGGATGGGCGCGGAGCACACCGTGGCACGGATCCGCAACCCGGAATACAGCGCGGCTTCGCAGAGCTTTCTGAAAAAGCATCTGGAGCTGTCGCTCGCCGTGAACCCGGATCAGCTCGCGGCGCAGGAGCTGTTTCATCTCCTGCGGCTGCCCTCGGCGGTGAAAGTGGAGTATTTCTCTCAGCGCCGCTTTGCGATGGTCGAGCTCCGGCTGAAGCAGGACTCTCTGCTCGACGGATTGGCTCTGCACGAGCTTCGCAAAAAGTATCCCGCCGCATATCTGCTCGGCACCGTGCGCAGAGGGGAAAAGGTCTTTATCCCCGGCGGCGATTTCGTCCTGCGCGGCGGAGATCACATCGGCGTGATCGCCGCACCCGCGGAGATGCAGAGGCTGATGCGGATGCTCGGTCTGCTGAAAAAACAGGCGCAGAGCGTGATGTTGCTCGGCGCGAGCAAGACCGCCTATTACCTCACCCAGCAGCTTCTTGCCGCCGGGACGGAGGTCACGATCATCGAACAGGATCCGAAGCGCTGCGCC
>JAFVWG010000110.1 GCA_017501805.1 Oscillospiraceae bacterium | reverse complement strand
GCGGAGGGTGCTTTTTTCTCCCCCGACCCCCGCGCATGGGCGATTATCAATCGCCCGCAAAGGCGGACGAGCAATGCTCGTCCCTACGCCTCCGACGAGGGAGCCGGCGCGAAGCGTCTGAGGGAAAGACTATCTAATCCGTGCCGCCTCGCGGCACACCACACCTCTTCACTTTTCACTCTTCACTATTACCTCTTCACTCGCCGCAGG
The DNA here is from genome assembly GCA_017501805.1 of Oscillospiraceae bacterium. Lineage (GTDB taxonomy): Bacteria > Bacillota > Clostridia > Oscillospirales > Oscillospiraceae > RGIG3566. Next base: position 1,885 of record JAFVWG010000110.1, on the reverse strand, counting down.
CGATAATATGCCTTCCCCTTTGGGGAAGGTGTCAGCGCAGCTGACGGAAGAGGTCTCCCGCCGCAGCGGAATCCAAATCCGTGCCGCAGGCACACCACCATTCTTCATTCTTCATTTTTCAGTTTTCAGTCTTCAGTCTTCACTCCCCCGTATCTCCACCCCCGTGTAGTAATGCTCCAATATCTCCCGCCAGTCCTTCCCCGCGCGCGCCATCGCCTCCGCACCGTACTGACTCATTCCAACACCGTGCCCATAACCACGGCAGGAAAACAGCACCGCATCCCCGCGTACGCTGACGGTGAACTTTGCCGACGGCAGCGAGAAGATCTTCCGCACCTGCGTCCCGCGAAACTCGGCGCCGCCGAGCCGGATCGTCTCCACCGCGCCGCCCCTTGTAAAGGTGCTCTTCCCGATCCAGTCCTGCGGCAGAACAGAAAAGGATACCGCATCCGACGCCCGTCTCAGCGCCTCGCAGAACGCCGAAAACGACACAGAGACCTCACTCTCGAACCGCGGTGCAAACTCTTCTCCGGGGCTCTCCACAGAGCGCAGATAGGGCACATCGCCGCCCCACACCGCCACAGCATCCTCACTGCGTCCGCCTGAGCAGGAGTAGTAGACCGCCTCGATCGGTTCCCCGCCGCTGCACAGGATCGTGTCCTCCGTCTCCGAAACAGCGGTCGTGGCTTTCTCCCACGCGGCGTCAAAAGCTTCTCCCAGCCGCTCGCGGAGCTTGTCCTTTGTGTGAAACGCCTGACAGCAGGCAGGATCGTCGCAGAGGTCCGCATCCGTGTGCTTGCCGTGCATGATCGCGCGGCAGGTGTAGGTGCGCGCGGCGACCGTCTGCGCCTTCATCGTCTCAAGGGCAAAGGACGCCGGCAGCTCCGAGAGCACAACGCAGCTCAGATACTCGTCCATATCGATCCCGATCACACCGCCGTCCGTCTGCAGCTGAAGCACAGGCTCCGGCGCGTTCTCCCCTTCGGACTCGATCACGAGCAGCAGCGGCTCCGGCTGCCGCACGGGCGCGGCATTCGCGGTCTGCCACAGGCAGTTTCCCAGCACGGACAAAAGGCCAAGCGCAGCCAACAGCTTCATACGATCCCCTCCCACTGCATTCTACGGAGAACTTGTCCCGTCTATGCCGGGATTCTTTCAAAGCCTGTCCTTATCTTGACAGGCTTTTCGCCCTGTCTTATAATAGTTTTGTATGATTACTTATTTGGGAGTACCGCTATGAATACAAAAAAACGATCCGTATTTCGGATCTTGATCCCCATTCTGATCGTCCTTGTCCTGCTCGCGGCCGGCGTCTGCGCGTGGCTGTATTTCAGCGGTGTCGGCGCGGAGTTCTACCTCAAGCGCGGCGACTCCGCGCTCGCCGGCGGACGCTACAAGGCCGCCATCCGCAACTACACCACCGCCCGTCAGATGACCGATTCGTCCGCGGCGACCGTCTCGCTCGCCACCGCCTACGAGGGCGCGGGAAACTACACGAAGGCAGAGTATATGCTCGTCAGCGCCATTCAGGAAAACCCGGAGCAGACGGAGCTTTACGTCGCGCTTTCCCGCATCTACGTGGCGCAGGGCAAATTCCTCGACGCGGACCGGATGCTCTCCCGCGCCGCGAACGAGACCGTGCGGGAAGAACTGCAGAAGCGCCGTCCCGCTCCCCCCGCGCTCACGCCGGAAAGCGGCTATTATTCCACCTACATCTCCGTCTCCGCCGAGAGTGCGAACAAGGTCTACCTCCGCACGGACGGAGCCTATCCTTCCCGCGAGACTGACCTCTACGCCGAGCCCGTCGAGCTCCCCGGCGGCGAGACCACCATCTGTGCGCTTGCGGTGGACGAAGCGGGTCTGGTCAGCCCCGCCGTCTACGCCG
>JAFVWG010000109.1 GCA_017501805.1 Oscillospiraceae bacterium | reverse complement strand
GCGCGTGCGATATCTCAGCAGCGGGAACGCCTCTTTGTCCAGCGCGGTAAAGACCAGCTCACCCTCCGTACCGTCGGGCAGCACTTCCCCGGTGTCGGGGTCGATGATCTCGGGGATGAAGTGGTCCTCGTTGACGTGCATACCGTTCTGTGCCGAGCACTCAAAGGCGACGCCCGGGCCGGAAAGCTCGGTCAGTCCGTAGATGTCGTCGGCTTTGATGCCGAGCGTTTTTTCGATGTCATGGCGCATCTCTTCGCTCCACGCCTCCGCGCCGAAAATACCGGCCTTGAGGGGGATATCCTCGGGCTTGTGGCCGAGCTCCTTCATCCGCTCGCCGAGGTAGGCGGCGTAGCTGGGCGTGCAGCAGAGGATCGTCGACTGCAGATCCATCATGAACATGATCTGGCGGTCGGTGTTGCCGCTGCTCATAGGAACGGTCAGGCAGCCGAGCTTATGGCTGCCGTCGTGCAGACCCGCGCCGCCCGTAAACAGTCCGTAGCCGTAGGCGACCTGGCAGACGTCCTCATTCGTCGCTCCCGCAGCTGCAAGCGCACGGGCGCAGCAGTCGCTCCACAGGTCAACATCGTGCTGCGTGTAGAAGGCGATCACGCGCTTTCCGGTCGTGCCGGAGGTGGAGTGGATGCGGACGCAGTCTTTCAGCGGAGCGCCGAGCAGTCCGTAGGGATAGGCGTCCTTCAGGTCGCTCTTCATCAGGAAGGGCAGCTTGTGCAGATCCTCGATGCCGCGGATATCATCGGGCGTAACGCCCTTTTCTTCCATTTTCTTGCGGTAGTAAGGAACGTTGTCCCAGATATGCCGCACCTGCTTGCGGAGCTTCTCGCTCTGCAGCGCGGTCAGTTCCTCGCGCGAAGCGCATTCGATCTCTTTCTGATAGTAGTTTTCCATTTGTCTCAGCTCCGACATGTTTCAGACTGCGGCTTCCTTGCCGAGAAGGAACGCCTTTTTGTTCATTTCCAGGAATTTTGCGGGAACGATCGCTTCCATCGCGCGCATCCACGCCTCTTCGGGCAGGTCGAAATAGCGGGAAAGCCTTCCCAGCAGCACGATGTTGACGGCCTTTGCCGATCCCGCCTGCTCCGCCAGTTCCAGGCAGGGCAGCGCGTCCACCTGCGCGCCTGCGGCGCACAGCTTTTCCACAAGATTTTCCGGGTATTCCGCCGTGCCGGTGATGACCGGCATCGGGTCGATCCTCTGCGTGTTGGTGACGATCCTTCCGTCAGCCTTGAGGCAGGGCAGCCATCTGGCGGCCTCCATCAGCTCAAAGGATACGATGAAATCCGCTTCGCCCTCGTCGATGACGGGCGAGGCGACCTTGTCGCCGAAGCGAACATAGGTGACGACGCTTCCGCCGCGCTGGCTCATGCCGTGCACCTCGGAGACCTTTACATCGTAGCCCTGCGAGAGGAACAGCTGTCCCAGCAGCTTCGAAGCGAGCAGCGAACCCTGTCCGCCGACGCCGACGATCATAATATTCTTTACCGCCATGGCTCAGCCCTCCTTCTTTCCGCCGAAGGCATCCTTCGGGCAAAGCTGCGCGCAAACGCCGCAGCCGACGCAGAGCGTTGCATCCACGACCGCTTTTTTGTCCCGGAGCGAGATCGCGGGGCAGCCGATGCGCATGCAGGCGCCGCAGCCGATGCACTTGTCCTTGTCCACGGCAAGCGGCGGGTTGTGCTTCACGGTCTTCAGCAGCGCGCAGGGACGTCTGGAGATGATGACGGACGGTTCGGCAGCCGCAAGCTCCTCCTTCAGCACCTTGTCGCAGGCAGCAAGATCATACGGATCGACCACGCGCACGCGGTCAAAGCCGATCGCTCGGCAGAGCGCCTCCAGATCGATCTTCGCGGCGGGGTCGCCCTTGATGTTGTAGCCCGTGGTCGGGTTCTGCTGATGTCCGGTCATACCGGTGATGGAGTTGTCCACAATGATGACGGTGGAATTCGAGCCGTTGTAGGCAACGTTGGCAAGTCCGGTCATACCGGAGTGCATAAAGGTCGAGTCGCCGATCACGGCAACGGTCTTTCCTTCGCTCTTTTCGCCGTTCACCTTGTTAAAGCCGTGCAGCGCGCCGATGGACGCACCCATGCAGAGCGTCACATCCATGGAGGCAAGCGGCGCGACCGCGCCGAGCGTGTAGCAGCCGATGTCCCCCATCACGGTGCAGCCGTTCTTCTTGAGCGTGTAGAACATACCGCGGTGCGGGCAGCCCGCGCACATCACGGGCGGGCGCGGCGGGATCGCATCGCTCAGCGTCTTTCCGGCGGCGGGCGCTTTTCCGAGCGCCTTGGCGATCAGATTCTGCGAAAATTCGCCGATCCGCGGCAGCAGCTCGCTTCCCTCCACGGGGATGCCGAGCGCGCGGACATATTCTTCAATGATGGGATCGAGCTCTTCCACAACGACCAGTCGGTCGACCTTCGCCGCAAAATCGCGGATCAGGCGTTCCGGCAGCGGGTTCGTCATACCGAGCTTCAGGATGGAGATCTCGTCTCCGAACACCTCGCGGACATACTGGTAGGAGGTCGAAGCGGTGATGACGCCGAGCTTCGTTCCGCCCATCTCCACGCGGTTCACAGGCGCGGTCTCCGCGTACTCACGGAGCTTTTTCGTCCGTTCCTCAACGAAGGGATGCCGCTTTCTGGCATTGCCGGGCATCATAACATACTTCGCAATATCCTTCTGATATTCCTTCACGGGAACGGTGCGCTCACCCGTCTCCACAACGGACTGCGAGTGCGCCACGCGGGTGCACATCTTCAGCAGCACCGGGGTGTCGAACTGCTCGGAAAGCTCAAATGCCAGCTTCGTGAACGCCAGCGCCTCGGCAGAGTCGGACGGCTCCAGCATCGGCACCTTCGCCGCAATGGCGTGACGGCGGCTGTCCTGCTCATTCTGGGACGAATGCATTCCCGCATCGTCCGCAACGCCGATGACCATACCCGCGTTCACGCCGGTATAGGACATCGTATACAGAGGATCCGCCGCGACATTCAGTCCGACGTGCTTCTGCGCGCAGAAGGCGCGTTTGCCGCCGAGAGAAGCGCCGAAAGCGCACTCCATGGCAACCTTTTCGTTCGGCGCCCATTCGCAGTAGATCTCGTCGTACTTGACCGCCTCTTCGGTGATCTCGGTGCTCGGCGTACCGGGGTAGCTCGAGACAAAGCAGACGCCTGCCTCATACAATCCACGGGCAACGGCCTTGTTGCCCAGCATCAGTTCCTTCGTGACCGTCTCCTCCTTCCGGATATGCGGCGCACGCCGCACGTTCCGTAGCAGTAAAAATAACAATGCCGTTATTATATCGGAAAAGGTCGTAAAATGTAAATAGCAGTATCTGCAATTTTTCACATTTTTTTTGCACAAATACGCATTTATTGTCCCTTTCCCCACCCGCAGGTGTATCCGATTCGACGCAGCGCGGCACAGCCGCAGAATTTCTGCGCAGCAATTCAGTCCGACGCACCGCGCCAAAGGCTCCCTTGTGCAAAGGGAGCTGTCAAAACCGCAGGTTTTGACTGAGGGATTGTCCATCTGATCGTGCCGCTTGCGGCAACAAGAAAAAGCCTTCCCCTTTGGGGAAGGTGGCACGAAGTGCCGGATGAGGTCCTCCGCCCGCAGGCGTATCCGATCCATTCCGCTCTGCGGAGCACGACCGAAAATACTTTCGTTTCTACTATTGACTTTAGCACATAAAAGCGTTAAAGTATTGAGGTATTTACAAGGTGGGGATTTCCCGCCGGACGGAGGACACAAGCTATGGTTATTACGGATTATCTCGAACGGAACGCGCGGCTTTACGGCGGCGATTCCGCTTTGGTGGAGCTGAGCCCGTCGGAGGACCGG
>JAFVWG010000108.1 GCA_017501805.1 Oscillospiraceae bacterium | reverse complement strand
CGGCGGCATCTGCTACATCGGCACGAAACAGGCGTATCTGCTCCGCGGCTATGAGATCAACGCCGGCTTCTACGATGCGGAAGCGGGTTCTGTGATCGAGGAGAGCCTTATAAAGCTCGCCGCAAAGCTCGGCAGGGAAGAGCTGCCCGTTGTGCCCTACAACCCCGCGGAAGACTGAATTTTGAATTCATTCAACTTTTCTTCATAAATTTCTCATATTTTTCTTTTATGCTGCTTGTAGCAGAAACATAAATACAGGTTCGGATAAAGATCAACGACATAGGAGGTTCTTATGGAAAAGAAAACTAAGAAGCTCGCGGTATGCCGCATCGTCCTGGACATTGTGATGCTTGTTTTGGCTGCAAGTATGTTCAGTCACAGAGCGATCTCCCAGATGTATCACGAGGTCGGCGGACTGGTCCTTATTGCACTGTTTCTTGTGCACTGCATCATCAATCATAAGATGATCAAAGGGCTCTTCGCCAAGCGGGAAGTGACCTCCGCGCGGATAAACTTCCTGAGGATACTGAACATTGCCAATGCCGTGACCTGGCTTGCCGTGCTTGTCACGAGTGTGCTTGTCTCCCGCGAAGTTTTCCCATTCGGCATGCGCGGATGGCAGAGATGGCACAAGTTTGCGTCGGCAGTTGCGATCCTGACCACAGGCGTGCATTTCGGTATGCACTGGACGGCTCTTCGCGTGAAGTTCAATAAGGCGAACGCCGCAGTCAAAGTGATCGTGATCGTGCTTCTTGCCGCGCTGCTCAGCTACGGCGGACACGGTCTGTACGGCTCGAATTACCTCAGCTGGTTCTCGGCGCCCTTCTCCGCGCATCAGATGCGCGGCGGTCGCCGCATCGGTGAGCGGGGCGAATGGCGCAGAGGCGGAGAAAATGTTCCGTGGAACGGAGAAGAAGCCGACAGAGAAATCGCTGCGCCTGTGAATGAATCGGATAACAATGCCGAGCAGCAGACGGAAAATGCCCCGATCGAAGGCAAGACCGAAGCTGCGCCGTGGGATGAAGAAAACGGCGAAAACAGCGAGGACGGCGAAGGCCGCCGCGGCAGACGCGGGCGCGGGGAAAGACGCCAAGACGAAGACCGTCGGGGCAGACGCAACCGCGGAGAAGGCGAAGATAACGAAAACCGTTGGCGCGAAGGACGTCGCGAAAGAGGCGAGCGTGAAAATGGCGAGAACTTCCGCGGAGAAGGACGGGGCAGACGCGGGGAAAACCGCGGACGCAGCCGCTCCGGCTCGGGACGCCTGCCCGATACGCTTGCGACGGGATGCGGCATTATGCTCCTCTTCGCCGCCGTGACACACAGCATTGACCACGCGCTTCGTGCAAAGAATCCGAAAAAGGGCAAGACTGAGGACGAAGCGAAAGAATCTGAATAAACGCGCGGATCCCCCGCGCCGTCGGCGCGGGGGATCCCTGTGAAAGATGTCGAACGCATTTTTATTTGCAATGCGGCGGAAGCATTGACAAACTGCCTTGGTTGTGCTAAGATGTTATCCGGCTCCCATAGATTTGGAGAGATGTCCGAGTGGTTTAAGGAGCCGGTCTTGAAAACCGGTGACGCGGCAACGCGCCGTGGGTTCGAATCCCACTCTCTCCGCCAGTTTTCGAGATTTATAAAAAATGTTCGACCTGCGGAAGTACCCAAGAGGCCGAAGGGGCTCCCCTGCTAAGGGAGTAGACGTCTAAACCGCGTGCGAGAGTTCGAATCTCTCCTTCCGCGCCAGAAAACGACAAGTTTCTTTATAGAAACTTGTCGTTTTCTTTTATATTTGCCCGGCGGCAAAAGATGACGGGCTGCGGAGGATGTTCGCTTCGCGAACGATGCGGGGCTTCGCCACAGATGATGTATGCTTTTCGCGGAAACATGTGAGAAGTCAAATTCATATACTTAAAATTGCGGAAAAACTCTTCGTTAATCACTGAAAAAATACGACGGGTTTTGATAGAAACTTGTTGTTTTTTCGGTTATCCGGCTTGGGGAAGAAAATATTCGTTTTTTTTGAAAAAACGGTATTTAGGCATTGCAGCTGCGAGAATTATGCTATATTATGGCATTGTGTGGCGATACAACCATTACTTATAACACAGGAAAAAGCGAGGTAAGGACAATGGCTGAATTCAGAAAAGAATACGATATTCTTGGCGAAAAGGAAGTTCCGGCAGAAGCGTACTATGGCGTGCAGTCTATGCGTGCCGCCGAAAACTTCAAGGTCACCGGTACGAAAGTTCACCCCGAGATGGTGAAGGGCATTGCAGAGGTTAAAAAGGCCGCGGCGATCACCAACAAGGAAGCCGGTGTGCTCAATGCCAAAATTGCCGATGCCATCGTGAAGGCTTCCGATGAGATCATCGAAGGAAAATTCCTGGATCAGTTCATCGTGGACTCCATTCAGGGCGGCGCGGGCACCTCTCTCAACATGAACGCCAACGAGGTCATCGCCAACAGAGCCATTGAGATCCTCGGCGGCACGAAGGGCGACTATTCCGTTGTTCATCCCAATGACCACGTCAACTACGGTCAGTCCACCAACGACGCTTACCCCACCTCGGGCAGGATCGCTTTGGTCAGACTGCTCGGAAAGGTTGAGGTCCAGCTGGACGCTCTGTGCGCCGCCATTATGGTAAGAGCGGAAGAGTATGACGATGTCATTACGATGGGCAGAACGCAGATGCAGGACGCCGTTCCCATCAGCATCGGTCAGGTTTTCAGAGCATGGGTCTCCGCTTTCAAGCGCGATAAGGAGAGATTTGCAAAGGCGAAGCAGGCAATGTCCGAACTGAATTTGGGCGGTACTGCCATCGGCACCGG
>JAFVWG010000107.1 GCA_017501805.1 Oscillospiraceae bacterium | reverse complement strand
GGTTGTCCACGTAGGTCTGGCTGGTGAACGTTACCGCCGTTGTGACCGCGTCGGCTGCTTCCTTGATATAAGAAGCGGCGAGCTCGTTGTTGGTTTTTGCGGCTGCCTGGTTGCTCTTCTGCTTGAGGAAGCTGCAGAGGTACGAAGTGATGACCGGAACGGCCGCAATGATTACTGCCTGGAGCAGTACGAGAATGAATTCTTTCATGGTGTGGTTTCCTTTCGATTATTAGATTTAGCGGAGTGCCCCTCGCATGGGAAGGGACACGTCTCGCATTCGTTTGGGTTGCAGTTTTTCTCTCCGTCCCACCTGCAGAGGCTGACGATCCACACGACGGCGATCGCCAGCATTGCAATGAGCAGGAGGAGATTCAGAAGGGCGCCCATGCTTACGCCTTCGTGAAGGTTCCGGCATCTACCCAGCCATAAACCGTGGCGCCGGATCCGGAGACTCTCACAAGGTGGTAGGGGTGCTTCGATTTGCCCAGCTGGTAGATCTGGGTGATCTTCGCCTTGCCGCCCTTGCAGCTCTTCGCTGCGGTGCTGTTTGCGCTGGTGTAGTGCTTGTTGCCGTTATAAATAACGGTGTCGCCGACCTTCGGAGTCCACGCGGCCGCCTGGGTGGCTTTGCCGGGGATCCTGATCTTCTGTCCGATGCTGATGATGTTCGGGTTTGCGATGTCGTTGTACTGGGCGAGTTTCTGGTATGTAGTGCCGTACTTTCTGGCGATCGCAGAGAGCGTGTCGCCTTTCTTCACGACGTAGACCGTCTCGCTGCCGGTACCGGTGTTGGTGCTCGGCTTCGTGGTGGTTGTCGTGGAAGCTCCGGCGTTCACGCTTTCGCTGGCGCCGGTGTAGGAAACATACGGCAGCTTGCCGTGCTTCGTCCAGTTGCGGCGGCTGTAGCCGCTCTTGGTGCAGTTGCAAGCGGTAATCTGTACGCAGTTCTTCCACGCCGGTGTGCATTCAACGGCAAGACCGCCGCCGATGTAGATGCCGATGTGTCCCTTGCACCATACCGCTTCGCCGACCTCGATTTTGGAGAAGTCGGTGCTCACGTCCTTGCAGACGCCGATCATGCTGTCGGCGCCGATGTCAGGCACGCCGTTGACCGCGTACCCTGCGCCACCGTACACCTTGTTCTTGTCGCCGCACCATCCCCAGAGCAGTCCCTTGATGAGGCAGACGCAGTCGAAGCCGAAGGTGTCGGCGCTGGCCGCGTTGATCATTGCCTGGCGAGCAGCTGCTTTGTTGTAGGTGTGGTTCGAGCAGTAGCGCTTCTTGTTGGTCGCGTTCATCGGTGCTCCGAAGCATCCCATGACGTAGAGTGTCTTGTAGTTCAGCGCCACGTCCTTCGCTTTGGCGGCGAGCTGGGCGCCGGTGGTGATTTTGGTTGACATAGGGGTTTCCTCCTTCTTTGCGGTTTTCGCGTATTTGTCGTAGTATTTCTGTCCGTAGGAGGCTCTGGCGTTCTGGACGCTGGTGCCCTGGTTTGCCGGACGTTCGTACTTGAGCAGGACTGCATTCGACGCCACGAGGACGCTGGTTGCAGTCTTCAGGGTCTGGAGGACGGATGC
>JAFVWG010000106.1 GCA_017501805.1 Oscillospiraceae bacterium | reverse complement strand
GGTTGTCCACGTAGGTCTGGCTGGTGAACGTTACCGCCGTTGTGACCGCGTCGGCTGCTTCCTTGATATAAGAAGCGGCGAGCTCGTTGTTGGTTTTTGCGGCTGCCTGGTTGCTCTTCTGCTTGAGGAAGCTGCAGAGGTGGGATGTGATGACCGGAACGGCCGCGATAATTACTGCCTGAAGCAGTACGAGAATAAAGTCTTTCATGGTGTGGTTTCCTTTCCATTGTTATTTTTAGCGGTGTGCCCCTCGCATGGGAAGGGGCACGTGTCGCATTCGTTTGGGTTGCATTTTTTCTCTCCGTCTGATTTGCAGATGCTGACGATCCATAAAACAAAGACTGCCAGCATTGCGATGATCAGGAGGAGGTTCAGAAGGGCGCCCATGCTTACGCCTTCGTAAAGCTTCCGGTGTCTACCCAGCCATAAACCGTGGCGCCGGATCCGGAGACTCTGACAAGGTGGTAGGGATGCTTCGATTTGCCCAGCTGGTAGATCTGGGTGATCTTCGCCTTGCCACCCTTGCAGCTCTTCGCTGCAGTGCTGTTCGCGCTGGTGTAGTGCTTGTCGCCGTTATAAATAACGGTATCACCGACCTTCGGCGTCCACGCGGTCGCCTGGGTAGCTGTTGCGCCCTTGATGTCGGCTTCGTCCACCCAGCCGTAAACGGTAGAGCCGCCGCCGCTGACTGCTACCAGATGATACGGGTGCTTGCCGTTGTGCGTAGCGGTTACCTTCGCCTTGCCAGGTTTGCAAGCGGGACCGCTCGCTGCGTTGGCGTTGGCGTAGTGCTTTGTGCCGGTGAATTCTACGATGTCGCCGACTTTAATTTTGCCGCCGATGCTGACGCTCGGTGTGGTTGCCGGCGTCTGTGCGGTTTTGCCGGGGATCTTGATCTTCTGACCTACGCTGATAACGTTCGGGTTTGCGATGCCGTTGTATTCGGCGAGCTTCTGGTATGTAGTACCGTACTTGCTGGCGATCGAAGAGAGAGTGTCTCCCTTTTTAACGACATATACCGTCTCGTTGCCGGTGCTCGGCTGGGTAGTCGTCGAGGATCCTGTGTTCACGTTCTGGCTGGCGCCGGTGTAGGAAACATACGGCAGCTTGCCGTGTTTCGTCCAGTTGCGGCGGTTGTAGCCACTCTTGGTGCAGTTGCAGGCGGTGATCTGTACGCAGTTCTTCCACGCCGGTGTGCATTCAACAGCGAGACCGTCGCCGATGTAGATGCCGATGTGTCCCTTGCACCATACCGCTTCGCCGACCTCGATCTTGGAGAAGTCGGTGCTCACGTCCTTGCAGACGCCGATCATGCTGTCCGCGCCGATGTCAGGGACGCCGTTCACGGCATAACCTGCGCCACCGTATGTCTTCGAAGCGTCGCCGCACCATCCCCAGAGCAGTCCTTTGATGAGGCAGACGCAGTCGAAGCCGAAGGTGTCGGCGCTGGCTGCATTGATCATCGCCTGGCGATCTGCTGCTTTGTTGTAGGTGTGGTTCGCGCAGTAGCGCTTCTTGTTGGCCGCGTTCATCGGGGCGCCGAAGCATCCCATGACGTAGAGCGTCTTGTAGTTCTGCGCCACATCCTTCGCTCTGGCAGCGAGCTGGGCGCCGGTTGTGATTTTGGTTGACATTGAGGTTTCCTCCTTCTTTGTGGTTTTCGCGAATTGGTCGTAGTATTTCTGTCCGTAGGAGGCTCTGGCGTTCTGGACGCTGGTGCCCTGGTTTGCCGGACGTTCGTACTTGAGCAGGACTGCATTCGACGCCACGAGGACGCTGGTTGCAGTCTTCAGGGTCTGGAGGACGGATGC
>JAFVWG010000105.1 GCA_017501805.1 Oscillospiraceae bacterium | reverse complement strand
CGGGTTTGGGAAACGGTCTCTTGTTTTGGGAATTGCGAAAGACGCTCAAGACCCATTTTCTTTTGTCGCGCCAAAAGAAAACGGTTCTTACACTCCAAAAGAAAAGGCGCATTGGAGGATCACTGAGGGTGCGGAGAAAGCCTTACGGCGCGCAAAACTTGAATTGTCTGTGCGTTATGCTTCGCTGCCGCTTCTGCAGACCGCGTGGAAACGTATTCGGTTTTCCGACGGCGCCTTTGGCATTTCCGATCTTTGGCTGCAGCAGGCGGCTGTTTGGCTGCTGTGCAGTTTGGTGTGGTTTGCATCAGCGGCAGCGGTGCGTGGGGCTGAGTCAATGCAGATCTCGTACGCCGGAGATAGGAGAATGCGCCAAAGGACTGTTGGCGGTTTTTCTTTTGGGCATCCAAAACCCTTTTCTTTTTGCAAGAAAAAAGAAAAGCGGGTTTGGGAAACAGTCTCTTTTTGCCGGACGAATTCTCTGACAAAATCGCAGAAGAGACGAAAAAACCGCGTCCCCGAGCGGGGACGCGGCTGTGTATTATACCTGCGGGGGAATATAGGGAACGATCTCGTCCCCGGAGGGTGTTGTCTCGGGTACGGGTGCGGTAGGTGCCGGCGCCGGATCTGCGGGAGTCGGAGTAGGCTCTGCAGGCGCGGGAGCGGGCGCAGAGGGCTGTTGTTCCGGCTGTGCAGGTTGTGTCGGCTGAACGGGTTCCGTCGGCTGCACGGGCTCTGCGGGCGCGGGAACGGGGTCCGTGACCTCCGCGGGAGGTGTTACAGTCTCCGGCGTTTCGACAGGCGGCTCCTCCGGCTTTCCGATCGTGATGATCTTATCGCGCTTGCGGTAGGAGCTGTATGCGCATTTTTCCGTGCGCAGCAGCTTTCCGTCCGCATCATAATAGTTCTTGTAGGTCTGGACGCGGTAGCCGGTGTAGGGCGTCTGGGTCTCTTCCCTGTAATCGGCGGGCTTCGTCTCGTCAATCTCCTCCACCTCTTCCCAGGGGATCGTGGCAAGGGTCTCGTAGGTCATCTTGATGGTCTCTTCCGAGGTCTTTACGCCGAGCAGCTTGATGTGCACACTGCCGTTCGAAACCGAAGCGCGGATGCGCAGCGGAGATTCGGAGGAGTTGCGGAAGCGGAAGTCCAGCACGCCCCAGTAGACCGTCGCGTCCATGCCGTAGGGCACATAGGTCGGCGCGTACATATGCTCCGCGCGCTCCACGATGTCAAGATCCGCTATGAGGGCGCAGAGGTAGATCGTCGATGCGACCTGGCAGACGCCGCCGCCGAGCTCCATTTCGCTCTTGCCGCCGTTGGTGTAGACGATGGCGGGACGGTAGCCGTTTTCCTGCGTGCGCTCTCCGACGGTTTTGTTGAAGGAGAACACCTCGCCCGGGTTGAGGATCATACCGTCGATGCGCTCACAGGCGCGGATCAGGTTGTTGGTACGCGCCTCGATGGGCGTGTGGGGACTGTCGTAGGAGGCAAGCGTATCCGGGAAGAGCGTTGCTTCCAGCGTGTCCAGCGTGACCTCGGGCAGCAGCTCTTTCAGCTCGATGGTGAGCGTTTCGCCCTCCGCCGCCTGTGCGATGCGCTGGTGCTCCTGCTCCAGATCGAAGCCGTAGCCGGGCTTTTCCGGGGTGATCTCGTGGGTCTCTTCGTTGTAATTCGCGTCTGCGGGCGCGGTGCAGTTCTCTTTCCACAGCTGCGTCAGATCGACGGGATCGTAGTATTCGATCTCGTATTCGAAGCGCGCACCGTTGAAATTCCGCTCGGAATATGCCGTGATGATCGCATCGAACAGCGCGTCCGCGTCCAGATGGCGCGCGGAGCTGCCGTTTACAACGGTGATCACGCCCGCTTCCTTGTCGAAGGTGACGGTGGGCTGTTTTTTGACGCTCTCCACCTGCCGTGCGGCGGCCTTCGTCAGCTCGCGGATGGCTTCTTCGTCAAAGGTCAGGGCGTCGGAGATGTCCACCGCGTGGGAGGTGTTTTGGCACTGCAGATAGCGGATGAGGGATGCGATGGGTCCTCCCTCGCGGCCGTAGCGCAGCGCCTCGGCAACGGCGGCTCCCGTGTTCACGGAGATCTTGGAGATCTCGGGACGGATCGCGAGCGTGCGGTCCGGCAGGGTGACGGACATCGTCTCCGAGCTGTAAACACGGTTCACGGCACTTTCGACGGCGCGGACAGCGACGTCGCGCCCCATTCCGCCGACCTCAACGCCGCAGACGGTCACGTTGGGATAGACGGTCGCGCCGAATTTGAAGAAGCAGCCGACAAGCAGCAAAAGGGCGAAAAGTCCGCCCAGACAGAGCGCGGGAATACGCCACAGCTGTTTTTTGCTGCGGCTGCTTTTTTTCTTTTTTTTACGCGGCGTCTGCCGCTTCCCCACATAGGGTTTTTTCCGTTCGATGACGATCGCTCCCATTCGAAAACATTCTCTTGCCATTATACGGCGCGCCCGCGTGTTTTTCAAGAAAAACAAATGAAAAACGCGGGTTTTTCCGCTTTTTGCCGAAACTGCCCGTTTATGGCGTTTCCGGCTGCGCCGGAAGGCAGTTTGTGTAGACGCGCACCACGGCGCGCGCGAGCCGCAGCGGGTCCTCGCCCTGCGCCAGCCGCGCGGTCAGAAGCGGCGTTTTTCCCGCCGAGAACAGCAGCTTTCCGCGCATGCTCGGATCGCCGCAGGCGGCGGAGACCGCCTCGAGGTCGGCGGCATAGGGGATCAGCAGGATGTTGTTCTCCCGCTGTTTGATCTCGCAGATGCCCGCTCGGGCAGCCTCCGCGCGCAGCAGCGCCGCGTCGATAAGGTTCAGCACGCCCTTGGGGGGATCGCCGAAGCGGTCCACGATCTCGTCGAGCATCTCGTCGGCGTCCTGCTGTGTGCGGATCAGCGCCATACGGCGGTAGAGGTCCATCCGCTGCTCCTGCGAGGAGACGTAGCCCTGCTCGAGGTTGGCGGTAATGGTGAGATCAACGGTGCAGTCCGGCTCCTTCGGATGCGCTTCGCCCTTTTCTTCCAGCACGGCGTCCTCCAGCAGCTTGAGGTACATATCGTAGCCCACGGAGAGAATGTGTCCCGACTGCTCCGCGCCGAGCAGGTCGCCCGCGCCGCGGATCTCCAGATCGCGCATTGCGATGCGGAAGCCGGAGTTGAATTCGGCAAACTCGCGGATGGCGTTCAGCCGCTTTTCCGCGATCTCGCTGAGCACCTTGCCGCGGCGGAAGGTCAGGTAGGCAAAGGCGTGGCGGCTGGAGCGCCCGATGCGTCCGCGGAGCTGATGCAGCTGGGCAAGACCCAGCTTGTCGGCGTCCTCCACGATGAGGGTGTTCACGTTGGGAACATCCACGCCGGTCTCGATGATGGTGGTGCAGACGAGCACGCGCACCGTGCCGTCCACAACGCGCTGCATCACGTCCGAAAGCTCCTCCTCGCGCATCTTGCCGTGCGCGAAGGCGACCTCCGCGCCGCCGAGCCTTCTGCGGATCGCGGCGGCACATTCCTCGATATTTTCCGTGCGGTTGTGCAGATAGTAGACCTGTCCGCCGCGCGCAAGCTCACGGCGCATCGCGTCATCCAGGATCGGCTCGGCGTACTCCATCACATAGGTCTGCACCGGGTGACGGTCACGCGGCGGCTCTTCGAGGGTCGACATATCGCGGATGCCCGAAAGCGCCATATTCAGCGTGCGCGGAATGGGCGTGGCGCTGAGCGTGAGCACGTCCACGCCGACGGACATCTCCTTGAGCCGCTCCTTGTGGGAGACGCCGAAGCGCTGCTCCTCATCCACGATGAGAAGTCCGAGCGACTTGAATTTTACGGATCTCTGCAGCAGCTTGTGCGTGCCGATGACAAGATCGACCGTGCCGTTTTCCAGGCCCTCAAGCGTCTTTTTGAGCTGCGCGGGCGAGCGGAAGCGGCTGAGCACCTCGATGTTCACGGGGTAGCCGCGGAAGCGGCTGAGCGCGGTCGTGTAGTGCTGCTGTGCAAGCACGGTGGTCGGCACTAAGATCGCCGCCTGCTTGCCGTCGAGGATCGCCTTCATCACGGCGCGGAGCGCCACCTCGGTCTTGCCGAAGCCGACGTCGCCGCAGAGCAGACGGTCCATCGGGACGGGCGATTCCATATCCTTTTTGATCTCCTCCACGCAGCGGAGCTGGTCGTCCGTCTCGTCGTAGGGGAAGGCGTCTTCAAATTCACGCTGCCACGGCGTATCCGCCGAGAAAGGAAAGCCCTGACAGCGGCTTCGCGCGGCGTAGAGCTTGATCAGCTCGCCCGCCAGCTCCTTCGCGGCAGCCTTGGCGCGGGATTTGGTCTTTTTCCACTGCTCGCCGCCGAGCTTGGAAAGATGCACCGTGCTCTCCTCGCCGCCGCCGACGTATTTCGTGATCAGATCGAGCTGCGTCGCCGGGATAAAGAGCGTATCGTCGCCCTGATAGGCAATGCGGATGAAGTCCTTTACAACGCCGTCCACGCGGATCTGTTCCATCCCGACGAACTTGCCGATGCCGTGCTGCTCGTGCACGACATAGTCCCCGGGGGCAAGATCGGTGAAGGCGCGCAGGTGCTGTCCCGATTTTTTGGCGCGTTTTTTCGGTGCGGCGGACTTCTGCGAGAAAAGCTGTCCTTCCGATAGGATCGCCAGATGCAGGGACGGATATTCGAGTCCCGCCGGCAGAGAGCCGTCGGTCAGCAGGATCTGACCCGGGCGCGGCAGTGCCTCCGCAGGGCAGGAAATGACCGGCGACAGTCCGCGGCTCTCCAGCAGCTCCTGCAGAATTTCCGCACGGCGGCGGTTTCCGCAGAGGATCAGCGTGGAAAACTGCGCGTCCCGATAGTGCTGCGCGTCCTCCGCTGCGGCATCCAGACTTCCGCCGTAGGACGGAAGCTGCTTGCACAGGATGCTGATGAGCTCCTGCGGCGGTCGGCTTTCGGGATAGCGCGAGGGCAGAAAAGCGTCGAAATAGACCGTGGGATGGCCTTGGAAGCGCGCAAACAGATCCTCCGGCTCGGCGTAGAGATCGCACAGCTCGCTGACGAGCAGACCGCTTTCGATGCAGCTCGTGAGCTCCTCGCCGAGCGACTCCTGCCGCGCGTTGACGGCGCGCAAAAGGTTTCCGTAGTCGCACAGAACCACCAGCGCATCCTGCGGCAGATAGTCCGCGGCGCAGGTGAATTCGGGATACGCCAGCGCCAGATAGCGGTCGGCAGCCGTCAGGGAGATGTTGTTTTCGAGCTTTTCGAGGTCGGCACGGAGCGTTTTCAGGAACGCCTCGTTCGGATATCTGCGCCGCTGCTGACGCGCCAGCAGTGCCCGCACGGACGCGAGAAAGCCCTCCCGTCCCTCGGGGTGCAGGGCAAACTGCGACTCGGACACGGGAAGCAGAAGCACCGATTCGCAGTTTTCGGTACGGCGCTGCGTCAGCGGGTCGAACAGACCCATGCAGTCGATGGTCTCGTCGAAGAATTCCACGCGGACGGGATGCTCCTCGCCCGGGGAATAGACGTCCAGAATATCGCCGCGCAGAGAAAACTGACCCGGACCTTCTACCAGCGCGGCGCGGCGGTAGCCGGCGTCGGTCAGCTTCCGCGTGAGGTCATCGAGCGGAAAGCGGTCGCCGGTTTTCAGCGTGACGGCGGCGCCGTAGAGCGCGGCGGGCGGCATCGTGCGCAGGCACAGCGCATCCGCGGAGGCGATGAGATACCGCGTCTTTCCGAGCCCGAAATCGCAGAGCGCGGCGATGCGGCGCTGCTCCCAGCCGTGCGAGAGCGCGGAGGAATCGTAGAAGGAAAGCTCGCGCCCCGGCAGGATGGGAACGGTCTGCCCGATCAGCGCGGAAAGATCCTCCTGCAGACGGAGCGCGGCAAGCTCATCCTGCGCCACGAGCAGCGCGGGACGCCGGTCCTCCGCAAGCAGAGCGGCGGTGAAATGGCACTGCGGCAGGCGGGACACGCCGGATACGCCGACAGCCTTTCCCGCCTTCGTCAGATCGTGCAGCAGGCGGTATTCCTCCATATTCTGTAAGGCTTGCAGGATCAGTTGCATTGAAAATTCCTCCAAAAATGAGAAATGGGGCTTTCCACGTGACAATGCGGAGAGTGGGGGATGGTCCCCCTCTCTCCGTAAAACTTTTTACCTATTCACTCTTCACTATTCACTCTTCACTTACAAACATACGGATGAGAAAGAGAGAAGAGCGGCGTGATGGCTCACATTCCGTTGAATTTCGCCATCGCCTTGTCCGTGCCGTCCCGCACGATTGCACAGACCGCATCGGCGGCGTGTCCGAGCACGTCGGCAAAGACCTTCTCCTCCTGTGCGGAGAGCCGTCCGAGCACCCAGTCGGCAAGCTCATAATCCGGGTGGGGCTTTGCGCCCACGCCGAGCTTTACACGCGGGTAATTCTGTCCGCCGAGCGAAGAGGTGATGCTCTTGAGCCCGTTGTGACCGCCTGCGGAGCCCTCGCGCCGGACGCGGAGCTTTCCCACGGGCAGGTCGATGTCGTCCGAGATCACAAGCACCCGCTCGCGCGGGATCTTGTAGAACGACGCGGCTTCCGACACGGACAGCCCGGAGGCGTTCATATAGGTCTGCGGCATCATCAGCAGCACGGGATGTCCCTCGATCTCCGCCCGCGCGGTCTTCGCGCGGAAACGGACGCGGTCGATCTTAACGTGCAGCCGATCCGCCAGCAGCGCCAGCACGCGGAAGCCCGCGTTGTGGCGCGTTCTTTCGTAATTTGCACCGGGGTTGCCCAATCCGACGATCAGCCATTCCACGGCAGGCTTTTTGAAAAACATCTCAGAACATCACCGAGAGCGTGGTCTCGTCGTAGGTGCGCTGGATGGCTTCCGCGAACACCGGCGCGACGTCGATGATGCGGATCTTCTTGCAGATCTCCGCCTTGTCGTCGATCTGGATGGTGTTCAGGAAGGCGATCTCGCGGATGGGGCTGGCTTCGATGCGCTCCAGAGCGGGATCGGAGAGCACGCCGTGCGTTGCGCAGGCGTAGACTTCCGTGGCGCCGCCGACCTCAGCGATCGCTCTTGCCGCGTTGCAGAGCGTTCCGGCGGTGTCAACCATATCGTCGAAGAGGATGCACTTTTTACCCTTGACATCGCCGATGATGTTCATGACCTCGCACTGGTTGGCCTTCTCGCGGCGCTTATCCACGATGGCAAGACCCATACCCATCTTGTTGGCGAAGGCGCGGGCGCGCGCAACGCTGCCGACGTCGGGAGAGACGACGACCATTTCTTCGGGGTTCTCGAATTTTTCGAGGTAATATTTCGCAAACACGGTGGTGCCCAGCATATTATCCACGGGGATGTCGAAGAAGCCCTGGATCTGCGCCGCGTGGAGGTCCATCGTCAGAACGCGGTTCGCGCCTGCGGCTTCGATCATATTGGCGACGAGCTTGGCGGAGATGGGATCGCGTCCCTTCGCCTTGCGGTCCTGGCGTGCGTAGCCGAAATAGGGGATGACCGCGGTGATACGGCCTGCGGAAGCGCGCTTGCAGGCGTCGATCATAATGAGCAGCTCCATCAGGTGGTTGTTGACGGGCTTGCAGGTGGACTGCACCAGAAATACGTCGCTGCCGCGCACCGTTTCGTTGATGCTGACGGAAGCTTCACCGTCGGCAAAGGTGGTCACGCTGCTGTTGCCGAGCGGAAGCCCGAGCGTTTTGCAGATCTGTTCCGCGAAGGGGCGGCTGGCGTTGGCGCAGAAAACTTTAATATCTTTTCCGTGTGCGATCATGACAAACTCCCTCTCTCGTTACGTTATATGTTAGATCATTTCTTTTTAAGCTTATGGGTGGACGCCCAGTCCTTTTTGACAGTCTGGCGTTCGCGGGCGATCGCAAGCGCCATCGGCGGGACGTCGTCGGTGATCGTGGAGCCGGCTGCCGTGTATGCGCCGTCGCCGAGCTTCACCGGGGCGACGAGGTTCGAGTTGCAGCCGATGAAGCAGTCGTCGCCGATCACCGTGCGGGATTTCTGCGCGCGGTCGTAGTTTACGGTGACCGTGCCGCAGCCGAAGTTGACGTTTCTGCCCACGTCGCTGTCGCCGACATAGGTGAGGTGGGAAATTTTCGTTCCGTCCCCGATATTGGAATTCTTGACCTCCACGAAGTCGCCCACGCGGCAGTTTGCGCCGATGACGGAATTCGGACGGAGGTATGCGAAGGGACCGACGGTCGTTCCCGCTCCGACGGAGGAGTCGTAGAGCTGCGAAGACTTTACGGTGGTATCATCCGCGATCGAGCAGTGCTCGATGTAGGAGTTCGGACCGATGACGCAGTTGCAGCCGACGACCGTGCCGCGCAGCAGGATCGTTCCCGGCAGCAGCACCGTGCCCGCGCCGACAAAGACGTCCGGCGCAACGTAGGTGTTGGATTCGTCCCAGATCTCGACGCCCTGCATTACAAGGCGGCGCAGAACGCTTTTTGTGAGCAGCGGCTGCCAGTCGGCAAGCTCTGCGGGGTCGCTCACGCGGAAGAAGCCGTCCTCCGCAGTCAGCGGACGTTCGCCGTTTTCGCGCAGCTCGTGGAGCGAAACACGCTCGTCGAGCGCATCCATCAGCGCGGTGCGGTCGATGCGGAAGGCGCCGGAGGCGGTGCTTTCGGCTTTTGCTCCGGGCAGATAGACGACGGGGGCGGCGATCACCGTCACGTCGTGCTCTTCCTCCTCCGCGGTGGAGAGGAAGACGTGCAGCCGGTCGGAGACGTCCGTCTCCTCCGCAACGGTCAGGTCGACGCCCTCGGGGAAGCAGGCCTGTGCGGCGGCGCGGAATTTCTCCGGGCAAATGAAAAAGAAGCGCCCACAGCCGTCTGCCGCCAGTGCGGCGGTGAGCCATGAGAGCAAAGGAAGACCCATGATGTTCTGCAGCATCATAGGTTTATTTGAACCGGTTTTGGAAGTATCGTCTGTCAGAATAAGAACGACAGAAAAATCAGACATCGGGAACACGTCCTTTCAAGGAAGATGTCGAAGTCGGTTGTATCCGCCTACAGTATAGCAGAAAACATCCTGTTTGTACAGGACAAAAAAGTGCGAATTCCGGGCGGAGATTTCGTCTTTTTGCCCGAAAAACGGGTTTGGGAAACGGCTTATCTTTTTTCCGAAACAACAAAAGGCGCTCAAGACCCATTTTGCGTCGTCGCAAAGTACGCTAAGCTTCGGCGCTTTCGAAAAAGCGCCATCCGCCCGCTCCCTTGCTCCTCCTTTCCACAAAAGGTTTGCAACCTTTTGTGGGTACCATCAGCGCCAAAAGAAAACGGT
>JAFVWG010000104.1 GCA_017501805.1 Oscillospiraceae bacterium | reverse complement strand
CCCTCAAAAGCCTTGAGAAGTCCGTTTGCCATCGCCCACGAGAATGCCGCTCTCGAATCGGCAGATATCTTCGTGCCGTCCTTGGTATATTGGTTCATAAGCATCGTCTTGGTGACATCGCTTTTTCCGTAGAGCTTTGCCCATTTGTAAAGGTAGTACGCCGCGTGTTCACGATCCACGGGAGCATCGGCTTTGAATGTGCCGTCGGAATAGATTTTCGTCAATCCGTTTTCGTACGCCCAGTACACGGCGGAGGCATAATATTCCCCGCCGCCGATGTCCTTGATCTCGGCGTATTTCTTTGCGGCGGGCGCATCGGAGGCGCGCCACAAAAACGTAAGAAACTGCCCGCGGGTGCATACCTCCGCAGGTCTGAAATTGCCATCGTCAAACCCTTTGACAATGCCTTTTTTCGTAAGAATAGCAACATATTCCGTATTGGGCGTTTCCGCTCCAATATCCGAAAAAGCCGCACCGGCCGTTACCGCGGCAAATGACGCCGTGAGGCAGAGCGCAAGCACTGCAGCCGTGCATTTCTTCAAAAAACACATATTACATCCCTCCGTTCCGTATTGTATCATTTTCCCACCATAATTCCAACATTATTTTATGAGAATCCCGCCGCAGCCCTTCTCTGCCGAAAAAAGCAAGGCAGCTTTCGCCGCCTTGCTTTTTATAGATGTGTGAGATCAGTTGCCGTACTTTGCCTCGTAGTAGCGCTTTGCGTCTGCGCCGTAGGCACGCAGGGCCTGCGCCAGACGGTAGGAATTTTCATTCTCACCGACACGCGAGGTATAGGCTTCCACGCTGTCGACGACCGTGCCGATCTCGTTGTTTTCCGCATCGAGGAGTTTGACCGTAACTTCGGTATCGAAGTCCTTTGCGGAAAGACCGACCATAAGCGTCTTGAAATCGGAGGTTCCCTGCGCCACAAGTTCCGCGTCGACAAAATCACCGTTTCCGTACTTGACCTTTGCGCTCACCCCGTCGAACATCTTGCCGCTGAAATAGAACTTGATGCCGATGCTGCTCTCAAGGACCGCGCTGGTGCCCCAGAAGCATTCGGTCAAGGTACTGTCTTCCGCGCGGTTCGGGATGCCTGTGACCTTCCGCTCAGTATGCGTGAGGTTCGTCGTATCGACTGCCGGTGCATCCTTGCCGATGAGCGAGCTCATATTGGAGATCTCGGTATAGTCGTAAGCGAAGTACTTCTTGGCGTATTCGCCGTAGACAAGCATCGTATCAAGGGTCTTGTTCAGCGCCTCGGCAATGGCTGCCTCGCTCTCCGAAGAGCCGGGATCGCTTGCGGCATATCCCTTGACGGAGACACCCTTGACAAAGTCGATATAGGTCACCGCGCCTTCGTTCTTGACCGCGTAGGCACTGATGGTCTTGCCCATGTCTCTCGCTGCCAGCGTAGTGACGACCCATTCGTTCAGCTCGCCCGCGACCGCCGTGTAATCCTTCCCATCCTGCACATAGCAGACCGAATCGGCAGTTCCGTTCTCGCCGTCGGTGTAGAGGTTGATGGAGATGGTGTCTTCGAGGTTCAGACTGTACTTCGTGAAGTAACGACCCTTTTCGATGACGTAACTGTTGCCTTCCTCGTAATCAAGCGCCGGAGCGTGTGCAAAGAGATTCATCTTCGCCGTGTCGCCGCCGAGCGTTCCGACCACATTCAAGGTGACCTTGGTTCCGTCACCGCCGTTGGCTTCGATCAGACCCACGCCCTTGAGCGCCTTGCCGTTCAGATCCAGCGTAATGGTGCTTTCAAGTCCCGCCGTACCCACCGGCACGCTCTCGGTAACTTCGGCATCTGCCAGAAGCGTGACTCTTGCAGGCTCTTCGCTGATTCTGCCGAAGAACTCTGCGCACTTCACCGCATCGCTGACATTCGCCAGATCCAGCGTCATCAGGCTGCCAAGCATAACTTTCGCAGCGATTTCGTCCGCAGCTGCGCCGATCGCAACCAGCTCGGAGGAGTTAAGGTTCGTTGCAGTCTCGCCGTTTAGCGTCGTGTTCTCAAGGATCACGCCGACCGCGGGACGGTACTCTCTGCTCGAAAGGGAGCTGAGCTTGGCGATCGTTGCGGGGGAATACTCGCCGTATTTCACGCCGCTGAGCGTGCAGTCCTTCATATAGGTGAACAAGGCGGCATCCGCACTGTTCGCGCTCGTGGTCATAAATACAACCGCAGAGCCGTGCGCAGAAGTGAGCGTACTGTCGGTCAGGAGCGAAGAAGCGCCCGCGTAGCGCGTATCGTGGAGCGCATAGGGGAAGTTTGCGGTTTCATTCGTATTTTCGACCGTGACGCCTTCCAGCTTAAAAGTGCCTCCCTTGCCCTTCAAAATCAGGACAGGCGCGGTGCAGGAGTCACTGATCGTGCCGTTCTTGATGGTCAGGTCAAAGTTCTCCAGTGCCTCGTCCAGAATCAGCAAAGCTGCGTCGAGCGCAAGGGTGTTATTCCCCAGATCAACGGTCAGATCACCGTTGTTTGCCTTGGAAGTGACAGTATACAGAGCCGGCGTCGCAATCTGGATCGTGCTTCCGCTGTCATACTCTCTCGCGAAGGTTCCGCTGCAGCCAAGCGCGGCAATCGCCTTAGCTGCGTCCTCTGCAGCGAGATCGTTCGTCAGCGTGATCGTACCGCTGAAGTTATTTGCCTCCCAGGCCTTGATGGCTGCAGAGAGGGTCATCGCCTCCCCTGCCTCGCCGCCGTTCGGCGTGAAGGTCGCACAGACGGTGTCATCCGACTGCTTCTCCAGCATCGGGATGGGCGTATAGAGGAAGTTTCCGTTGCCGTCACGCTCGTAATCCACACCCGCTCCCGCGGTGATCGCCTTGGCAGCGGTGGTCATATCGGGCATATTGAAATCAAAGGTGGCTGCGGACTGAACATAGCCGGTAGGAACGCTGCTGTTTGCTGCAAGCGCTGCGTTGGAAATGGTGGCAATATCCGTACCGAGGAAGGTTACGGACTCGTCCGCATGGATCGTGATGGAATCGGGATCGCCCGGGATCTCGTCACCGGCGGAGCTGCAAGTGAACGCAACGCCGTTGGTTTTACCGACCACGGTATCGCCCTTGAGATTCACAACGTGCTTGTAGGCCTTACTGACACCCTCTGCCGTGCAGGTCATCGTCTTCGACGATTTGCTGTATGTGGCAACCGAGCCGCCGTCGGCATTGATAACGGTAGAGTCGATCAGGTTGATCTCCGACTGATGCAGCGCAACAATGAAGATCGGACCGCTGGCCGGTGTCTTGGAGGAGTTGAAATCCGTCTGCTTCGCCTTCGGAACACGGATGAATGTCACATCGTTGAATGTGTAGACCGGGCGATGGACCTCCGCAGCCGTGCTGATGTCGGGGCTTGTCGTGCCGTTCTTGAAGCAGCCGTAGTTGCTGGTGTTCGCAGCGGTGTTCTGATAGATGATATTGCCGTTTCGGATGTTGACCGGGAGCGACTCAGCCGGTCCAAAGAGCGCATAGCCGGTACGGGTGACAAGCGTGTGTCCGCCCAGGTCGAACCAGAACCCCTTGAGATTCTCATCGTCCTTGTTCGTATACTGCCAGGATTTATTGGTCGCCTTTGTTCTGGCAGCCGAGTCAAACAGACCCGTGCCTGCGGTGGTGTAGCTGCCGTGCGCATAGGTAAAGTCACAGACCAGCCGCACCACACCGCCGGAGGTCGTCCAGGTGTTCGCGCCGTAGGTGTACGCGTCCTTGATCGCAGAGCTTCCGGTATAGGCGATCTTTGTGCCGTCGGGATCGATCGTGATCGCGACCGCGCCGAGCTTTGCAAAATCCTCGTCCGTCACAAGCCCTTCGGTGTCGGTCAAGGCGCGAACGGGGGTTGCGATATCCGCGGGATCAACGAAGGTCGTCAAGGTGGAATCGGAGTAACACGCACCGCAATCCGCGCAGCGCCAGTGTTCAACGTAGCCTTCTTCCGAGAAGGTCGCAGCTTTTGCCTCAACGTGCTCGACTGTCGTTCCGGAGCAGAAACGCATCGCAGCATATTCCTTCTCGGTGCCTCTGTCGTAGTAAGCCGCTTCGCCGTAGCCGGTTGCAGCGGGAAGGTTGGACTTGGAGGGAACTGCATACTTGAAGGTAGCATTGCCGATATGTCCGGCGGGAAGAGAAACATTCACAGGATACTTCTGTTCTTCGGTGTAGGTCGGGTTGCCCTTTTCATCCAGCGCGTCCTGATTCGTCTGACCGAACAGAGTACCGCCGATGAACATAGATTCCTTGTCCGCCGTGATCGTAACATTGTGCGCGATGCCCGCATGCGTGGAGCTCTTGTTGGCACCGTAGAAAACCGCATAGCTTTCGTTGCTGTAGTTTCCGACAACAGAATTGCCGTGCAGCTCAAGGATATTATTGCTGCCGTGCGTCTTAAGCAGTTCCAGGGCAGCTGCATCGCTCACAGAATATGTGCTCTTATAAAAATGCACGCCGTAGGTGTTATGCGTCAGGATCTTGGAGTCATAGAGTCTGATCGTGTTGTTCCAGACCGAAGAGGCATAGCCCTTCATGACCTTGCTCGTCGAGGTGCTGTAGTCGACCGTGACAATATCGACATCCTTCAGCGTGGTATGGGTCTGATAAACCGCGTCCGCCGAGGCGGGAGCAGTACTCGTAGTGCCGTAGTTGATCGTGCCGTTGACAACTGCGCCACGACCGGCAGAGCCGTCCTTCAGCAGGTTCAGATGGATCACGTGTCCGTTTCGGATGTTGACCCAGGGTGCGGGATAGGTGGAGGAAACCGACGCGCTGATCATCGGACCGCCGCGTCTCGCCGTCAAGGTGTTGCCGCCGAGGTCGAGCCAGAAGCCGTTGACAGTCAGTCCGTCGGCATCGGTCGTCTGATAGGTCGGGCTGTATTTCCAGTTGAAGACGCCGGAGCTGGCAGCAGAAGAGTCGGCGCTGAGGTAGACATAGTCTGTCAGCATCGTCACAGAGCCACCGGTAGTCGTCCATGCGCAGGCGGTCGTAAGGGCGGACGAAAGACCGCTCACATAAGTAACCTCGCCGTCGGGCGCAATGATTTTAAAAACTTTGCCCGCCTCGATGGCTGCCGTATCATCCGCAGAAAGTCCTTCCTGCAGCGTAGCAACTGTTTCGGTCGCCACGGTCTCGATCGCTTCGACCACAGGCACGGCAGCGGGGAGCTCCGCGGGGATCTCCGCAACATCTTCCACCGCGGGAACCTCCGCAACAGGAGCCTCGGCCGTGGGTGCTTCCACCGCGGCAACTTCGCTCACGGCGTCATCCGCAGCAGCGAAGACAGGCAGCATGGAGAAGGTCAT
>JAFVWG010000103.1 GCA_017501805.1 Oscillospiraceae bacterium | reverse complement strand
GCATGCATGCTGAGTTACCCGGACGGTAAACAAAGAAAAAAACTGCACGATCCCGCAGCAAATGCGATATCTCTCAGTCATGCAGTGTATATCTCAATTATGACACACTAATTATATCACAACCAACACCATTGTCAAGGAGGAATTGGCGTTTTCGGTAAACATTTCGGCAAATTTGTCAAGAACACAAAAAATCGGAAGAGCCCTTTCGGACACTGCTGATTTATGGTCCTGAAAAGGGGATCGTATCGAAACACTGTCCCCTCTCCTGCGAGCGTCTGCTGCGCCGGGGTGAAGCGTGAAGGGGGGCTGCGGCGCAGGTCGGGGAAGCTTTGGGACTGCGCGGACAAAATAAAACAGCGCGTTTGGAAAAATGCCGGTTTGTGGAGAAAAAAACGGAAAGAAAGGTTTCTTTTTCCCGTCTTCTGTGATATACTCTGGGGGAATTGAGAAAAGGAGATTTATGTACTATGAAAATTGTTGAGAAATACAAGAGCGTCAGTCTGATCCTGCGGATCCTCTGCGGTCTCGTGATCGGTGCGCTGCTGGGACTCTTCGCGAAGGATCTGCGCATCGTGCCGCAGCTCGGTACGCTGTTCGTCGGCGCGCTGAAGGCGATCGCGCCGGTGCTGGTGTTCGTGCTGGTCATCTCTGCGCTGGCACAGGGAACGTCCAAGCTGGACAGACGCTTTGGACTTGTCATCGGACTGTATATGCTCAGCACGCTGCTTGCTTCCATCGTTGCCATCGTGGGCAGCTATCTCTTCCCGCAGACGCTGAAGCTGACCGAGGCTGCCACACAGGCCGCGCCTACCGGCGTTGGAGAGGTGCTGGGAAATCTCCTGCAGAACCTTGTGCAGAATCCGCTTGCCGCCGTTGCCGGCGGAAATTACATCGGCATCCTGTTCTGGGCGGTCGTTATCGGTCTGACGGCGAAAAAGATCGCCGGGGACGCCACGAAGGCGATGCTGAAGGATATTTCGGACATCATTTCCAAGATCGTGAGCGGCATCATTGAGCTTGCGCCGTTCGGCATTCTGGGTCTTGTGTACACGAACGTTGCGACGAACGGACTTTCGATCTTCACCGACTACGGCAAGCTGCTTATGCTGCTCGTCGGTGCGATGCTCGTGGTCGCGCTGGTCGTTGACCCGCTGATCGCGGCGATCGTTCTGCGCCGCAATCCCTATCCGCTTGTATGGCGCTGCCTGAAAAACTCCGGTCTGACCGCGTTCTTCACGCGCTCGTCCGCCGCGAATATCCCCGTGAATATGGCGTTTTGCGAAAAGCTCGGTCTCGACCGCGAGATGTACGCCGTTTCGATCCCGCTCGGTGCGACGATCAATATGGACGGCGCGGCGGTCACGATCGCCGTGATGACGCTTGCCGCCGTGAACACGGTCGGCATTCAGGTGCCTTTCTTCACGGCGCTGATGCTTGCGATCATCGCTACGGTCGCCGCCTGCGGCTCTTCCGGCGTTGCCGGCGGATCGCTGCTGCTGATCCCGATGGCGTGCTCGCTGTTCGGCGTGAGCGCCGACGTCGCGATGCAGACCGTGGCGGTCGGCTTCATCATCGGCGTTGTGCAGGACTCGCTGGAGACCGCGATCAACTCCTCCGGCGACGTGCTCTTTGCCGCGACCGCGGAGTACGCGCAGTGGAAGAAGGAGGGCAAGCCCCTTCCGACCTTCCTCGGCGGCACGCATCAGACGGAGGCGTAAGCTGTTCATAGATTCCAAAAGGCAGAAACGACGGATGTCGTTTCTGCCTTTTGTTGTGCGGATAGCCGGCTGCTGCTCGGCTCTCCCTATGGGAGAGCTGTCAGCGAAGCTGACTGAGAGGGGAAATGATACGCCCGAAGGTCACCCTCTCCGTCTCGCTTCGCGAGCCACCTCTCCCACAGGGAGAGGCAAGTGAGATAGGTGTGCCTTGCTGCGACCGATTGCGCCATTCAGTTTTGTGCGCGCAGGCGGCGTTTTTCGCGGTGGCGGAGGATGAAGAAGAAGGTG
>JAFVWG010000102.1 GCA_017501805.1 Oscillospiraceae bacterium | reverse complement strand
GGCTCCGGCGGTTCCTTTCGCATGGTCCACTCTTCGGCGATCGCTACGTCGCTTCGGATTTGGTGGTCCTTGCTTTCGGGTTCGTCGTCATTCTGACTTGAAACCTGCAGGGGTTCCATTTCCGCCTTTTCGGCCCTGGAAAGAGGCGCCGACATTGCCGTTGCCAGTAAGTTGCTCATTGCTTCCACCGTTGCTCACCTCCCTCATTTCATCGTCCCAGCGGCCGCCATTGAGCCAGGTCGCGGGGTGTGGTATAAATCTGCCGTTCTCTTTGGTCCATTCTTCGCTACGCTTCGACTTGTCGATCGCGGCCATGATCTTCTCGAAGAGCTCGGCTGTGGGTTTGATTTTCGACCACGCTCTCCACGCGGTCTGTTTCGCCTTCTTCAGCGGGTAGGCCGTCCAGAATTCTGCGAACCTCTGCTCTTGAAGGCTCGGCGTCGATTCTTCTGCGGCCGGTGCTTCGCCGTCTGGCGTTTCGTCCTCGTTTTCTCCATTTTTGCACGGTGCTTGTCTGGTGCTTGTATGGTGCTTTCCTGATGTTTCAGCCTCAAAACCAGGGGGCGGCGGGATCTCGCTCGCTTTCTCCTTCATGTGAGGGTTCTGATGTTTGGAGAAGTTGACGATCTGGATGTAGTCTTCTTCGTTTGCCTGGTATCGGATGATGAAGCCGCTGTCTGCGAGTTGCTGCAGCATTCCGCTGGCTTCCTCTACGGTTACGTCGTCGTATCCGAGCAGCGCCTTTTTGATTTTGCGGGGTCTATCTTCCAGCCTTCCTTCTCGGTCGGCGATGCACCAGAGTCCAATAAACAGAAGCCTTGTCAGGGGTTCGAGGTCGCCGAGGACGTCGTTGTCAAAAAAGGCAGGCTTGATGTTTCTGGTTCTTGCCATTTTCGCTTCCTCCTTTCTTCAGCATACATATACCTCCGTTCCGGTCAGCTTCTGCACCGCCTCTTTGAAGCGGTCGGCGTCGCTGTTGTTGTTGCTCAAATGCAACAGGTATATTTGCTTGACGTGTCGTAGGTCGTTTGCTTTTAGTAGGTCGGTGAAATGCTCCAGGCTCATGTGGCTTTTGACCAGTCGTGGTACGAGTTCCTGCGGTATGTAGCCGTTTCGGACGCTCTGCTCGATGATGTCCATCGAGTAGTTGCACTCGCCCATGATGTGGGTCAGTCCTGTGAAGCGGTACTTGATGTAGTAGGTGTCGGTGAAGTATAGGAGCTTTTCGCCGGTGGTTCTTGAGGTTATCAGAAATCCCAGGGGATCCGGTGCGTCGTGCTGCACGTCGAACGGTAGCACCGCGAACGTTCCGATCTGAATTTCTTCGAGCGCTCTGACCGCCTTTATTCGGTGCCCTGCGAGGCCACAGGCGTCGATTGTGCCCTGGCTGGTGTAAATGTTCACCCCAGCCTTTGCGAGGTCTCCTGCGGCTTTTACGTGGTCTCCGTGGGCGTGTGTAATCAGGCAGCCTGAAAGGTCACGCACCCGGAAGTTGAGCGCTCTCTGGATAACCTTCAGCGGAATTCCCGCGTCCAGCAGGAGGGCAGTCCGCCCATCGCTTATTCGATAGGCGTTGCCTGTGCTACCGGACGCGATGACCGTTATCTCCATCAAAAGTCAGGGCCGCTTCCATCTGCCGGTGCTGCCGATCCGGCGGTGATAACTTCTCCAAATTCCGTATCGACCGTTGTGCCTGCAGGAAGCTCTGCGGGTGCCGTGGTGTCAATGAATGTCGTGTTTGCGTTGGCTGCGATTTCCGCCTGTGCTTCGATCTCGGCGTATCGTGCCTCGCGCATCTTCATGTACTGGTAGCTGTCGTCCACCTTCTTCGGGTCTCTCGGCAGGTGCTTGGCGCTGAAGGCTTCGCGGATGATGGTCTTGCGTACCATTTCGTCGAGCCAGCCTTCGGTTTCAACCTCGACCTGCTTGCCGTTCTCCCAGACCTTCTGCTTGCCACCCCAGAAGTTCGCGCTGGCGTACTTCGGTTTGCGCTTCTCGATGTCCTTCATCGGCATGATGATGAGCTCGTTTCTGGTAGGATCCGCAAATTCCAGGTAAGCGAAGCCGCCGACGATCGTGCCTCGGTCGAAGGCGTTCGTGATCTCGAATTCGTAGTTCTCTACGCGGTTGTCTATGCCCTTCTTGATGGGGCGGAAGGTGTCGGTGCTGTATACTACCTCGATGGTGACCGCCGTCGGAACCTCGACCGCGTATTTCTCCGCGATGTATCGGATGCCGTTGTAGCCTTCCATGAGGGTGATGTCGTAAATGTTGCGTTTGTTGTTCTTGTAAGGGATCGGGAAGAGCATATTGTCCTGCGTCATGTCCAGGCCCATTCTTGCGTAGTGTACCAAGTCGAGGGCGAGGTCGTTCAGGTTGACCGTGTTCCAGTTGATCGGGAGGTTGTTGTCGTAGTCGTGGTTCTTGTTGTTTTCGTTCTTTCTGATTCGCTCTTCTTCTGCTGCCTTGAGGGCGCGGTCGATCACGATGAAGTATCCCTGGATCAGTGTCCTCTGGTAGTCCGTTACCTGCATGGCTCCGGCGACGCTGCCGCCGAATTCCTTCAGGACTTTGTTTGTGAATTTCTCGCTGGTTGCGAGCTGGTCGGTCTTCGGAGTGTCGAGCGCTCCTGCCTGCTGTGTGGTTGCGAGTTCGTTTTTAGCTGTTGCCATTGTTAAATCCTCCAATTTGTTTTTTTATTCTTCGCTCTCGAAAACATCAAAGAGCGTAAGTTGGTTAGGGTCTGGGGTGGCGGCTGCTTGCTCCGCCTTTTCTTTCATTTTGCAAACGTGGCCGTATCCGTCTTCGACCGCCTGCTTGCTGGTGAGCAGTCCGCCGCACCGTTTGCATCGCCTGGCTTTGATTATGAACGTCTCCGGTTCGATCCTTCTCATTTCGAGAATGACCAGCTTGAAGTAGGTCACTCCTGGCTCGGCTCCCCAGTCCGGGTTGCCGGTTCCTTTTTCCACTCTCACCTTGACCTTGAGCGTCGGTGAGGTAGCGGAGTAGCCGTTCCGGAGGGCGCATTCTATCTCTTGGCCCAGGTAAGGACCCAGGCGCGATTCGTAGTAGGGCGTGTCTGCTCGGTATTCTTCTTTTTTGATTCCTCGCTCGATCAGGTCGAGCCATTCGTGTTTAATTGGAAATGTCAGCACCGTGCTCCACCTCCATGCGGAGCTTCTTGTCGGCCTCGCTTACTACGAGGCGTATGGTCTGCGTGCTGGTTTGCGTGAGGTGTGTCACGCTCTCGGCGTTGTCAATGAAGACTGGCATCTTGAGTCCCCAGTGCTCCGAAAGGGTTCCGATGATTTCCAGGCCTGCGTTGATTCTCGCTGCGTTGTTTGCGAAGGTGTACGGTACCATTCTGCCGTCGGCGGTCGGGATCATTACTTCGCAGTCTTCTTTAAGTCCGCCGTTCAGCTGCTCCTGGAAGAGGCGGAAGCGGACGCTCTTGAATTTGCCGTTGATTCTGTCGGTCAGGGCGGCCACCTTTGCCTTTGTGAAAAGGTCGCAAAGGTAGAGGCCTTTTTCGAGTTCTTCGTATTCTCCGGAGAGGCGTTCCTCCTGGCGTTCCAGTTCGGAAATGCGGCGGCGCTGGTTTTCGGCCATCGTCAGCTGCATCTGTTTGTCTTGCTCTTCTCTGGTGGCGTCCTTTACGGCGCGAATTTTGGCTTCTACGGCGTTTACTGCTTCGGCCGTGCATTTTCCTTCGTCAGCGATTTTCTCCTCAATTTCGGCAATCTGGGCGGTCAGGGCGGCGTATTCTTCCGTCTGCTCGTATGGTGTTGCCGGGATGCGCTGTGCTGCGAGGCGCTCGGCTCTCTCGGCTGCCTCTTTGGCGCGGCCTGCGGCTGCTTCTCTCGTTGCCTTCAGGTCCTCGACCTCTTTTTCAAGTGCGGCGATCACCGACTTGCTGGCCTCGGTCTTTCCGCGCAGGTTGATGTCTTCCAGCTTCTTGCTCTTGCGGAGGTTGAATTCTTCGCGCATTCTCTCGATCTCTGCCTCCGGGAGTGCCTGGTGGCAGGTCGGGCATACCGACTGGCTTTCGTCCCAGGTCTCGGTGCTTACTCTCTGGTATTCTCCGAGGAGACCGTCGCGCAGCTGGGTGAGCCTCAAAATCTCGGCGCTCTTTCTCCTGATGTCGATGTCGCAGTCCTCGACCTTGCGCTCTTCCTCTCTGGCTTCCTTCTTGGCGAGAAGGATGTCGGCGTCAACGTCGGAGTTCTGATCGGCCTGGCGTTGTGCGTGTGCGGCTCTGCCTTCTGCAATCTGTGTCTTCAGTTCGGCGATGCGCTTCTGAAGCTCGGCCGTCGCGGTTCCGCCGGTTGCGGCCGTGGCTTTTTCTACCGCCAGGTCGTCGAGTTTCTTTGAAAGGGCGGCGATGTTCGCCTCGATCTCTTCCGCGTTAAGTCCTGCGGTGTCCGGGATCGCTCTCTCTGCTTCGTCGATTCTGGCAGGGATGCCGTCGAGTTGCTTGTTGATGTCTGCCTTCTTGGCTGTGGCTACCTTGCGGTATTCTTCAGGGGTGTGGTACTGTTCTGCGGTACCGGGCATTCGGAGGAAGTCGGGAAGCTCTCGCAGGTCTCTGTTGGCCGCGATGATCTCTTCGTCGCTGATGTCTCCGCAAATCTCCAGGAGGATCTTTCGGCGGGTGTCCCATGCGAGCTGTTCCGGGAAGTAGTCGGGCATTGTTAGCATCTTCGGCTTCTCCTGGTCGCCGCCGCAGAAGGCGAGAACGGTTGCGGTGAATTCCTTCTCCTTTACCGGTACGCCGTCCACCGAATACTCGACCGTGTGGCCGTCGAATTCTTCGTGGGCGCTTCCGCGCTTCTTCTTATAGACCTCTCTGAAGGTCTTCTTTAAGGTTACGATCCTGCCGTTGTCCATCTCGAAGATGCCCTCCGAGCTGTGCTCCAGGTTGTGAAGGTCTCCGTCCGGTCCTTTGGTCTTCGGGGTGTAGTTCTTTGCCGCCGTGCTGGCCTTGTCGAAAAGTAGCCAGGTGATGGCGTTGTAGACTGTCGTCTTGCCGGTTGCATTGTCGCCATAAATGCTGGCGCTTTTTCCTCCTTCGAAGTCGAAGGTCAGGGTCTTGATGCCCTGGAAGTTGTTAAGTGTAAGCTGCAACAGTTTCATGTGTTCTTCTCCTTTCCATGTTGAGCTGGCTCATCTCCGCGCACCATCTGCTGAATGCGTTCTGGCTGATGTGTTCCTCTACCAGTTTGCCGAGGTAGTAAGGCTTGCGCCTTTCGCCGTCGGCATCGCCCTCCCGGCTGATGATCCATTCGAGCTTTCGCTTTGCTGCCGGGTACGCTTCGTCCCACTCTTCGTCTGTGATTTCTCTTCCGAGGAAGCCGCAGGCTTCGTCTCTGATTTCTTCTTTGTACACGTTAGCGCCTCCTCTCATTTTTCGTATGGTGAAGGCAGGCTCCAGTCCCATGTGTTACCGCCTTTCCATTCGTCTGTGAAATAGTTTCTTTTACCGTCGCCGGTGAAGTAGGTGTATTCCTTCGGTAACACTCTGCCCACGTCTTCGTGGCCTGCTTTTTCGGCCGCCCATCGTGCGAGAACGTCTGCCGCTATTTCCTTGCATTCGGTTGTTGCCGGGTTGTCTTCGTCGTATCCTACGAATTGTCCGGGGAAGGTCAGGACGTATTCGATGTCGCCTCCGCAGGCGTATCCTTTGGCGTCCACTCTGTTAAGTATGCACCAGGCTACCGCCGCCTTCTCTGTGATGGATTCCACTCCGCGAGCCTCGCCCCAGATCGTCTTGGCGAGCATTTCGACGTCGGCTTCGTTCGGTGTGAAGAATGGCTGCTCGGTTTCGGTCTTGTAGACCAGGTGGGTAATCTCGTAGTCGCCGGTTCCTGCGTTGCCGTTGTCCGGCGCCAGCACCAGGTCGACGTTCGGGGTCTGAAGGTCTGCTTTGTCCGATGCTGCAGTTCCGCCTGCGCTCATAATCAGCGCCGTGAGGATGATTCCTATTGCTATTCCCATAATCAGGGAGGTTATCTTTCTTTTC
>JAFVWG010000101.1 GCA_017501805.1 Oscillospiraceae bacterium | reverse complement strand
TGCTTGATCGCCAGCTCGAAACGGACCTGGTCGTTGCCCTTGCCGGTGCAGCCGTGGCAGATGGCGTCGGCCTTCTCGGCCTTTGCGATCTCAACAAGGCGCTTGGCGATGCAGGGACGCGCGTGGGAGGTGCCGAGCAGATAGTCTTCGTAGACGGCGCCCGCCTTCATTGTGGGGATGATGTACTCATCGACATATTCGTCGGTGAGGTCTTCGATATACAGCTTGGAAGCGCCGGTCTTGAGCGCCTTCTCTTCGAGACCAACGAGCTCGTCCGCCAGACCGACGTTGCCGGCAACCGCGACGACCTCGCAGTTGTTGTAGTTTTCCTTCAGCCAGGGGATGATGATGGAGGTGTCGAGACCGCCGGAGTAGGCCAGAACGACTTTCTTGATATCCTGTTTATTCATAAAATATGCACTCCTTGTTTCAGAAATTATGCGATTATTATATATATAAATCCTGCGTTGTCAAGTCCTTTTGCAAAAATATTCATAAAATACAACGTTTATGCATAAATACGGAGAAATATGCATACGCGGGCTGTTCGGACGGTGCGAAAGTGCATCTTGTCAGCCCGTACGGGAAATGGTATATTCTTTTTATAAGAAAAAGTTCCGAAGGAGGATAAGAACGATGAAAAAGCTGCTTGCAATGCTTCTTGCAGTGCTGATGCTGCTGGGGGCATCCCCCCTTGCGAACGCTGCCTTTACCGACGAGGGCAGCATCCGTGATACATACAAAAAGGCGGTGGATGAGATCTCTGCCATGGGCGTGATCGGCGGCTTCACCGACGGTTCGTTCGGACCGAAACAGATCCTCACCCGCGCACAGGCGGCGAAGATCCTATGCGTGATGCTCGAGGGCGCGGAAAAGGTCGAGGCGCTGACGAAGCTTGAGACCGGCTTTTCCGATGTTCCCACGACCCACTGGGCGGCAAAGTATGTTGCCTACTGCGTGGACAAGGGCATTGCCGCCGGCATCGGAAGCGGCAGATTCGATCCCGACGGAAAGCTGACCGCGGCGGCATTTGGAAAGATGCTTCTGGTTGCTTACGGCGCGGACGCGGCGAAGTTCACGGGCGCGGAATGGATGAAGAATGTACAGGACTCCGTCGGCGACGCCTTCCTCGACTACAAGGCAGGCAACTTCGACTCGCGCGAGCTGTCGCGTCAGGAGGCTGCGCAGCTTGCATGGAATGCGCTGTTTGCAAAGGAAGCCGATGAGGCTGCGACGAAGGATATGGCGTCCCGACCGATGCCGAAAAGCGTCCCCGAGAGCATCAAGATCTATTCCATCGGCAGCAGCTTCTCCAACAACTGCGTACTGGGCTATCTCTATGAGATGCTTCAGGCTGTGGGCGTGAAGAATGTCACGCTCGGCGCACTCTACGCCAGCGGATGCGATCTGCAGACCCATTTGAAGTACGCGAAGAGCGGTGAGCCGAAATACAAATTCTACAAGCGCGACTCGAACGGTACGGGCAAATGGAAGACGAACAAGAAGGTGACCTTCGATCAGGCGCTTAAGGATGAGGACTGGGATATCATCTCCTTCATGCAGACGCCGTCGCACACCTATCAGCCTGCGAAGAATCAGCTGATGTACTATGTGCAGAAGGAGCATCCCGACGCGAACTTCGTCTGGAACCAGATCTGGGCGCACGCCAAGACCAGCAAGCAGAGCGCCTTTGTGGATCTTTGGGACGCGGATCAGGATAAGATGTACAGCGGCATGATCGGACTTCTGCAGCAGCACGTGCTGCCCGATCCCCGCATCCGCACACTTATGCCGACCGGCACGGCGATCCAGAACGCACGCACGAGCTTCCTCGGCGACAACCTCGACCGCGACACCTACCACCTGAACAAGGGCATCGGCTATTACATTGCCTCGATGACGTGGTGCTGCGCGCTGACCGGCTGCTCGCCCGAGCAGATCACACTCACCGACAAGCTGCTGAAGTATCCGCCGCGCGGCTTTGACGCGAACACGCCCGGTCTGCTTGATGCGCTTGTGAAGGTCGCGCAGGAGTCTGTCGCGAACGCGCTGGCAAAGCCCTTTGAGGTCACGCAGTCCAAGTACAAGACCTTCCCCGGATAAGGAGGCGTAATTCGGTGAAAAGAACGCTTGCGCTGCTGCTTACGGCACTTCTGCTGCTTACGGCGCTGCCCTTTGCGGGGGCGGCATTCGGTGACGCTGACAGAATCCCGGAGAAAAACCGTGCGGCGGTGGAATATGTCAGCGAACGCGGCGTGGTTTCCGGCTTCCCCGACGGCAGCTTCCGACCCTATGAGACGCTGACCCGCGCACAGGCGGCAAAGATGCTGTGCGTGATGCTGGAGGGCGCGAAGAAGCCCGATGCGCTCACGAAGTCTGACACCGGCTTTTCCGATGTTCCGGCGTACCATTGGGCGGCAAAATATGTTGCCCGCTGTGCGGAGAAAGGCATCGTTTCCGGTGTGGGAAACGGCAGATTCGATCCCGAGGGAAGGCTGACCTCTCTGGCGTTTTCCAAGATGCTGCTGGTCGCCTACGGAAAGGAAAAAGCGGAAAAGCTTTCGGGGCCCGGCTGGGCGGAAAACACGCGCAAGGCGATGCAGGACGCCTGCATGGCAGATGGGGCGAAGGTGGAAAACTTCCCCTCCTCGCGCGAAAACGCCTGCCGGCTCGCGTACAATTTTCTCTATGAAGACGAGCTGACGAAATCGCTGCCCGAAGCCTACCGCGAGGTGACGCTCAACTTTTCCGATGCAGGGAAATATCGGATGCTCGGACGCGCGAAGCAGGAGCGCGACGGTGTGCTCTGCGACTGGTCTGCCGACGGTGTGGAATTTACTGCGGACTGCGGCGGACGGCTCTTTCTGACCGCTTCCGTCAGCCGCGAGAGCTGGAGAAATCATCTGCGCTTCCGTGTGATCGTGGACGGCGTTCTGACCGACGGCGTGCAGTTTGTGCAGGGCGATAGCGATTCGGCGACCCTTGCGACGCCCGTGCTGTTGCAGCCGGGAAAGCACACTGTGAAGATCATCAAGGACACGGTCGTGGACGCTGCGGAGGACAAGCTCATCTCCCTCACCTTCCGCGCAGATCCGGCCTCGATCGCCCCGACGCAGCCTCGCCCGAAGCTGCTGGAGGTCATCGGTGCCTCGACTGCGACGGGAGCGGGCATCCTGCCGACGCCGAAGGACGGCGAGTCCGTCGGCACGAATAACACCGCGACAATCGCCCGTTCCTTCGGCTATCTCACGGCGGAAGCGCTGAATATGGATCTTCGGACGGTGGTCAAGGGCTCGCTCGGCATCGTTGCCCGCGCGGGAACGCCCAAATTCAACCTGCCCGAGCTGTATGAGTACCGGAACCGCTACCGTGACGGTATGAGCCTGCAGGAGGGCACGCGGACGGAGGAGGCGGAACGTTACGATTTCTCGCGGAAGGCGGATATCGTCATCCTGATGATCAATGAAAATGACGGCAAGATCCCGTCCGAGGAATGGACACCCGCGACGAAGGCGTTTATAAAGCGCATCCGTGAGCTGAACGGCGGGAACTGCAGGATCCTCTTCCTCTACTACAGAGGAAGTAAGCACAAGGACGAC
>JAFVWG010000100.1 GCA_017501805.1 Oscillospiraceae bacterium | reverse complement strand
GCAAACCAGAAGTGCGAGAGCACCAAGGAGAGCAAGTAATTGCATACCCCGAAATGCCGCCGATCCCGGCGGCATTTTTTCATAAAGGAGACACAAGATGATTCATCAATATAAGCTGGGCGGCTATAACATTGTTCTGGACGTCTGCTCGGGCTCCGTTCACGTGGTGGACGAGGTCGCCTACGACATCATTGCCCTGTTTGAGGAGAAAAGCCGCGGGGAGATCCTTGCGGCGATGGAAGAAAAATACGCCGGTCGCAGCGATATTTCCAAAGAGGATATCGCGGAGTGCTATGCGCAGGTCGAGGGACTGAAGGACGCCGGAAAGCTCTTCGCGCCCGACACCTTTGAGCCGATGGCGGGTGCGCTGAAGGAAAAGACCGCCGGTGTGGTGAAGGCGCTGTGCCTGCACGTTGCCCACACCTGCAACCTGAACTGCTCCTACTGCTTTGCCAGTCAGGGCAAGTATCACGGCGAACGGGATGTGATGTCCTTTGAGGTGGGCAGGCAGGCGCTGGATTTCCTCGTTGCCAATTCCGGCACACGGCGGAATCTGGAGGTGGACTTCTTCGGCGGCGAGCCGCTGATGAACTTTCAGGTGGTGAAGGATCTCGTCGCCTACGCCCGCAGCATCGAAAAGGAAAAGGGCAAGAATTTCCGCTTTACGCTGACGACCAACGGCGTGCTTGTGGACGATGATGTGATCGATTGGGCGAATCGGGAGTGCAGCAACGTTGTGCTGAGTCTGGACGGACGCAAGGAGATCCACGACCGCTTCCGCGTGGACTACGCGGGCAACGGCAGCTGGGAGAAGATCGTGCCCAAGTTCCAAAAATTCGTCAAAGCGCGCGGCGGTAAGGACTACTATATGCGCGGCACGTTTACCCACGCGAACCCCGATTTTCTGCAGGATATCCAGACGATGCTCGATCTGGGCTTCAGCGAGCTGAGTATGGAGCCTGTCGTCTGCGCCGCGGACGATCCCTCCGCGCTGACGGAGCAGGATCTCGGCGTTGTGATGCAGCAGTACGAGAAGCTGGCGGAGCTGATGCTGGAGCGGGACAAGGCGGGCAAGCCCTTTACCTTCTACCACTATATGATCGACCTGACAGGCGGTCCTTGCATCTACAAGCGTATCTCCGGCTGCGGCAGCGGCACGGAGTATATGGCGGTCACGCCGTGGGGCGATCTGTACCCCTGCCATCAGTTCGTGGGCGAGGAGCGCTTCAAACTGGGTGACATCCGGAAGGGCGTGACAAACACCGCGATCCGCGACGAGTTTGCCGCCTGCAATGTCTACGCGCACCCCGAGTGCCGCGACTGCTGGGCAAGACTCTACTGCTCCGGCGGCTGTGCCGCGAACGCCTACCACGCCACCGGCTCGGTCACGGGCGTGTATGAGGACGGCTGCAAGCTGTTCCGCAAGCGGATGGAATGCGCCATTATGGTGGCGATCGCCCGCGCGCTGGGAGAATGACATGAACACGCCGATCTGTGATTTTGTTCGGGAATATGCCGCGTCCGACACCTGCCGCCTGCACATGCCGGGGCATAAGGGCGTCGGACCGCTTGGCGTGGAGCAGTGGGACATTACGGAGATCCGGGGCGCGGACAGCCTGTACGAGGCGGACGGCATCATCGCCGAAAGCGAAGCGGGCGCGAGCCGACTCTTCGGCTGCAGGACGCTGTATTCCACGGAGGGGGCTTCCCAATGCATCCGCGCGATGCTGTATCTGATTTCGCTTTGCGCCAAGCAGCGCGGAGAACAGCCGCGGATCGCCGCCGGACGGAATGCCCACAAGGCCTTTCTGACCGCCGCGGCATTGCTCGACACGGAGGTTTGCTGGCTGTATCCCCGAAAGCAGGAAGGTTACCTTTCCTGCGGGCTGACCGCCGGGGAGCTGGAAGACTATCTGCAAACTGCAGAGGAGAAGCCGACCGCCGTATATCTGACCAGCCCGGATTATCCGGGTGCGGTTTCCGACCTCCGCGCGCTTGCCGAGGTCTGCCGCCGACATCATGTTCTGCTGGCTGTGGACAATGCCCACGGCGCTTATCTGAAATTCCTGCCGGAGTCTCTGCACCCGATCGATCTGGGCGCGGATCTTTGCTGCGACTCCGCGCACAAGACCCTGCCGGTGCTCACCGGCGGCGCATATCTGCATCTGTCCGCAGAGATGGATGCGGCGGTGGGTGAGCAGGCGAGAAATGCTCTGATGCTGTTCGGGTCCACCAGTCCGTCGTATCTGATCCTGCAGTCGCTGGACGCCGCCAACCGATATCTGGAGAGCTATCCCGGGAAGCTGCGGGAATTCCTTCCCAAGTCGGAGACCTTGAAAGCAAGGCTCTCCCAAAAAGGATACACCCTCTGCGGCAGCGAGGCTTTGAAGCTGACCGTTCGGGCGAAGCCCCGCGGATATACGGGGACGCAGCTGGCGGAGCTTCTGCGGCAAAAGGACATCGAGCCGGAGTTTGCGGACCCGGACTACCTTGTGCTGATGCTCTCCGCAGAAATGGACGGGAAGACGCTCT
>JAFVWG010000099.1 GCA_017501805.1 Oscillospiraceae bacterium | reverse complement strand
TAGCGGGGGTCGAAATCCTCGTCGTACTCCTTGAACTGCTCGATCTTGTCGATCTGCTTCTTCTTGTTCATATGGCGGCCGCCGCTGTGGATGATGTCGGGCTTGCCGTCACCGGTGACGTCACCGGCCCAGATCATCGTGTGGCCGCCGTTGATGGCATACTCGGTAAGGATGTCGCCGGGCTGCGCCATCGCGATCATCTTATCCAGCTCTTCCCTGAGGTTCTTGCCCTCGTCCTTGGCGAAGTACCAGACGCAGGCGGGATCTTTCGCGCTTTCACGGGCAAGGTAGCGCGTCCAGACCGTACCGGCGTTGCCCCCCAGCTCATAGCCGAAGGCTTCGTAGTACACCTGATGGGCGTAGTCCGAGCAGACGGTGTACACCGTCTCGTGCGGCGTTGCGAACTCGGGAGAAGCGCCGTTGGTCGAACGGGTCTTGCCGAGGTCGCTGCGGTGGATGGTGTTGTTGACCTGCGAGCCTTCGTACTGGACACTGTGTCCCTTGTCAAAATAGGCGAACGCAACGGCCATAGCCGCCTGCTGACGCTCTTCCAGCGTCGCTGCGGAGGCAGAGATGCCGAGCGTGGGAAGAACTCCCGCACAAATCACCAATGCCAAAAGAAAACAGGTTCCGCGCTTGAACATTCTTTTCATCGTGATTCTCCTCTCGGTTCGTTATGCTTTATTCGCATTTTGCAATTCCATTCTACAAAACCGCGGTACATTTTGCAAGACTTCTTTTTCTCTGCATCGGAAGACGCTGTAAGCACGCCCCCAACGCAAAAGCCGACCCATGATATCTCATAGGTCGGCTTCATATTATATGTTTTCCCGCTTACGCGCCCGTGCCGGAAACATCGTCCTTTGAAACTTCTTTCTGGTAATCCCGCTCGGAGATGAGGAACTTGCGGATCGCAAACAGACCGCCGATGCACAAAACGCAGACAATGTTGCTCACAGCGCTTTCGTGGCTGACAATAACCTGCCGCGCGATGGCAATGATCAGCACCTCCAACGTGTTTGCGGGCGTGAGATTGATGAGCATTCGCACAAACTCCAGACCGACTACGATCGTAAGAACGTTCTGCAGATAATCGCCGGCGGATGAGAAGTATCCCGCAACGGCAAACATTTTGTAGAACTCAAGGACCAGCATCCCGATCAGCACGATCATCGTCAGAAAGGCAATAATGTATTCCAGAGCGTGCAGGAGCCGGTACAGGAGCTTGGTAATCTTAGGATTCATATTCCGTTTTCTCCGTTTCTTTGTATTTCAGGAACATTTTTGAGCCGATAATATTATAATATTCTCCTCTGTCCTTTGTCAACACGGCGGCGCAGCCGTCCCAATTTACTTTTGGACTGACGGGTTACATCTTTGGCAGTTTCACTAAGTATTGATGCAGGCTGAAAAATATGATAAAGTAAACTGAACGATAAATAAGAATTTGTGGAGGTAATATTGTATGTGGCTTATATTCGCACTACTGTCTGCAATATTTGCAGCACTTACCTCTATACTGGCGAAGGTCGGCATAGAAGGAGTCAACTCGAATCTTGCAACAGCAATCAGAACTGTTGTCGTAGTTGTAATGGCTTGGGGAATGGTGTTCCTCACAAATGTGCAAAATGGCATTGCTGAAATAAGCAAACGCAGTTGGTTGTTTCTAATTCTATCAGGTTTGGCAACGGGCGCTTCATGGTTGTGCTATTATAAGGCGCTACAGTTAGGTGATGCATCAAAGGTTGTTCCGATTGACAAATTAAGTGTTGTAATCACCTTGGTTTTGGCATTTGTGTTCTTACATGAGCAATTTACAATGAAATCGTTGATAGGTTGCATACTTATTGGAATTGGAACTGTGGTAATGGTTCTTTAAATTCTTTATCAAACCGTTCGATAAATTCCAATTTATCGAACGGTTGTGTTCTGTTAATATACTTCCCTCCGTTATTTTGACGGAGGGAAGTTCTTTATGTCCCAAATCAGTCCAAAAGGTAAAAGGGCGGCGCAGCCCTTCACCCGGCAAAGGCATCTCCATCTTTCCTGTCCTATAAAAAGGACGCGCCTTACAGCGCGTCCTTTTTGTTATGAAGCTTAGATTCCGTGGATGTTCCAGATGACCTTCGCCATCTGTGCTCTCGTCACGAGTGCGTCTCCCACGAAGGTGGTCGGGGTCATACCGTGGATTAGGTTGTAGTTGACAAGCGCGAGGACGTCCTTCTCGGTGGTGTCCGTGAACGGGTTCGTCTTCGGCTGGTCGATCAGCGCGCGGGACTTCGCCAGAATGTGGCACATATCCATACGCGTGATCGGCTTGTCGAGGTCAACCTCACCCTGCATC
The DNA here is from genome assembly GCA_017501805.1 of Oscillospiraceae bacterium. Taxonomy (GTDB): domain Bacteria; phylum Bacillota; class Clostridia; order Oscillospirales; family Oscillospiraceae; genus RGIG3566. The sequence goes on along the minus strand of JAFVWG010000099.1, from coordinate 585 downwards.
CAATCCAGCCACTTCAGCTCTTTCGCCTTTGCCAGATAGCCGCTTGCCCAGTGGGTACCGGTCTTCGCAGGCTCAGCCATGCCAAGGGAATCGTAGACGAACTTCAGCGTCTGACCGAAGGTCACCGGCGTGTCCGGCTCGAAGGTGGTCGGCGTCATGCCGTCGATCGCATTGTCGTCCGCGAGGTCCTTGATGATGTTGTAGTACCACTTGTCTTCCTTTACGTCCGTAAAGGCAAAGCTGCTCGCGTGGTCTCTCGCTGCGGGAACTTCGGTCAGCGTGTGCACGTCAGCATAAGCCTGCGTCGGGCGCAGCACGAAGAAGATTCTGTAGAAGATGCTGCGGAAGAATTCCGGCTCTTCCACGATGGGATAGGTGTTGGTCTTTGCATCGTAGGTCAGATACTTGCCGCCGCCGAGGTAGACCATCTGCTCGGCGATCTCAGCGCTGAGGATGTTCTGGGAGCGAACGATCACGTCACCCGGCTCGAGGCAGATGTCGCGAGGCTGCGGGCAGCGGTCAAGTCCGCGCGGCGTCCACATGCTGAAGCCGCCCCAGAGGGTCTGGACCATCATGCGGTACTCG
>JAFVWG010000098.1 GCA_017501805.1 Oscillospiraceae bacterium | reverse complement strand
GCGGCGCAGCTCCCTATCGGAGCTGCACCGTTTCTGCATATTTTCTTTACTCTGCGCTGAGGGTGATCTTGTCTTCCGATGCCGTGACCGTGATGGAGGAGACCGGCTCGAGGAAGCTGTCGATGATCCGCTCGGCGATGGGGTTTTCGATATCCTTTTGGATCGTGCGGCGGAGATTGCGCGCGCCGTAGGTGACGGAGTAGGACTTCTTCACGAGATAATCCACCACGCTCTCGTCCCAGCGGACGGTGATGCCGCGCTCGGAAATGCTCTCCTGCAGCTCACGCAGCATAATGGCAGCGATGCCGCGGAAGTGCTCTTCCGTCAGGCGGTTAAAGCAGATGACCTCGTCCACGCGGTTGATGAATTCGGGACGCAGGATCTCACCAAGCGCCTTGAGCGCCTTTTCGCGCGTCTGATCGGAGACGGAGTGACCGAAGCCGACCGTGCCGTCCCTGCGGTCCGAGCCTGCGTTGGAGGTCATCACGATGATGGTGTTCTCAAAGTTGACGACTCTTCCCTGCGCGTCGGTGATCCTGCCGTCGTCGAGGATCTGCAGAAGGATGTTCAGCACATCCGGATGCGCCTTTTCCAGTTCGTCAAAGAGGATGACGGAATAGGGCTTTCTGCGGATCTTCTCGGTCAGCTGCCCCGCTTCGTCATAGCCGACATAGCCCGGAGGCGAGCCGATCAGTTTGGACACGGAGTGCTTTTCCATATACTCGGACATATCCAGACGGACCAGCGACTCCACGGAGTCGAACAGCTCGTCGGCAAGCCGCTTGACAAGCTCGGTTTTGCCCACGCCGGTCGAACCGACAAAGATGAACGAAACAGGGCGCTTCTTCGGCGAGATGCCCACGCGGCTGCGGCGGATGGCGGCTGCGACCGAATCGATTGCCTCATCCTGTCCGACGATATGCTTTTTCAGACGGTCGCCGAGCTCACGCAGCTGCGTGAACTCCTGCGCGCGGATCTTGCTTGCGGGGATCTTGGTCCAGAGCTCGATGATCCGCGCGAGATTCTCGATGTTCAGCGTCGGCTTCGGCTCGGCTTCAAGCTTTGCGATCTTTTCCTCAAGCTGCAGCTTCTGCGTACGAAGCAGCGCCATACGCTCGAAACGTTCCTCGTCCTCGCTCTCGGACAGCATCTGCAGCTCCAGATCGATATCGTCCCGATCCTTTTTTGCCGCCGCAAGCTCGCCGATCTGCGGACTGCGGAGGTTCAGATCCGAGCACGCCTCGTCCAAAAGGTCGATCGCCTTGTCCGGCAGGAAGCGGTCCGTGATATAGCGCTCGGAGAGGATGACCGTCTGTCTGGCGATCTCCGCAGGCACGACGATGCCATGGAATTCCTCGTAATAGTGCGCGATGCCGCTGAGGATCGAGACTGCCTCCTCGATGGTCGGCTCGTTGACCGTGACCGGCTGGAAGCGGCGCTCCAGCGCGGCGTCCTTTTCGATATACTTCCGATACTCGTTGAAGGTCGTCGCACCGACCACCTGGATCTCGCCGCGCGAGAGGGCGGGCTTGAGAATATTGGCGGCGTTCATACTGCCCTCGGCGTCACCCGTGCCCACGAGATTGTGCACCTCGTCGATGACAAGGATGATATTGCCCAGGCGTTTGACTTCCTCAATAAGCCCCTTCATACGGCTCTCAAACTGTCCGCGGAACTGTGTCCCCGCGACAAGCGAGGTCAGGTCGAGGAGATAGACCTCCTTATCCTGCAGCTTATAGGGCACGCGCTTTTCCGCGATGCGCTGTGCAAGGCCCTCGGCGATCGC
>JAFVWG010000097.1 GCA_017501805.1 Oscillospiraceae bacterium | reverse complement strand
GTGGAAGCCGTCTCCACGCGGATCATATACTGCTCGACCAGACGCTCCGCAACGCGGGATGCCTTCCAGCCGACGGTCGCACGCTGATCCAGGGGATCTGCCGTGCCGCCCGAGCCGAGCTGCTTGACGATATGCTGCAGACCGCCGCCCTCGATCTCGGTAATGCCGTAGGCATCCTCACCGAGGATCAGGGTCGCATACACATCGCGTCCCTTCGCGCCCGCTTCGCCCGGGTAGACGATATCCCCGTCCGCGGGAGCAGTCACGGGCGTCTCCTCCAGCTTGAAGGATGCCGCACCCGCCGCTCCTGCGACTGCGGATGCCACCTTGCAGAGCTGTCCCTTGATGAGCACCTTTCTGCCAACCAGCGCGGCAGCCTGCTTGTCCGTGAGCTTTTCGTCAACGGCGACGGTCTTGCTTGCCGCCGTCCAGCCCGCCACGGTCAGATTGCGGAAGCCGGGAGCTTCGCCGTCCTCCTCTGCCAGGTCGGGAGCGTGGAAGACCTTCGCCTCGCTGGATTCCACAAAACGCACGCCGCCGATGCGTCCGATCTCCTCGGCGTAGAGGTTCTCGGTGTCCTGATACTGATGCGGATACTTCCATTCCGGATCGCTCATCAGGTCGTAGGCCGCGTCGGGATGGATGATGCCGACATAGCAGCCGTTTCGCTTGCGGGCGTTCATCGTCTTGAGGAAGCGCACCGCCTTGCGGATGGCTTCGACGGTCAGATAGTCGTTGCCGCTCTCCTCGCCGCCGGTAAGCAGATGGCGGTAGAGCTTCGTGCCGCCGCCGAACTGCACGTTCGTGCCGCCGCAGAGGACTTCTCTTGTGATGGTGTCCAGCGTGCGGGATGCCTGGTCGGCGATCACGCGCGTCGCTTCCATCAGATTGTTGTCGATCGCGGTCTGCTGGAAGACATCGCTCAGCTCGACGTAGCCGCCGTACTGCGCCACATCCGCCTGCACCTTGGTGACATTCAGCTTCTGACCGTTCGGGGTCACGCCCTCGGAAAGCGGCGTCAGCGCCTTGGGCAGGCTGTCGTACTTGCGGAATTCGATCCGCTTGCCGCCGTTTTTGGGGATCGGCTGCACCTGCGCGAACTGGTCGTGCACCATCAGCGGTGCCGCCAGTCGGATCAGATAGGTGGAGTAATAGGTCTTCATTTCGTCGGAAAGGCCGGGATCGGTCGTGACGTTGGTGTTGCCGTCAAACAGATCCAGCTTCGCCGCAAAGAGGTACTTGTCTTCTTTCATAACTCGATTCCTTTCTTAAAACGTGATTCGTTCTCCCCGTGATACGCGCCTTGCGATCTGCTCAAATTCGCGCAGGGTAAGCTGTGAGGGATCGCTCTTCGTGAGGATCGGGGAATTGTTGGCGCCGGCGCCGTTCTCGGCGGGTCTGCCGCCCTTTGCACGGATGCTCTGCACGACGTTCTCCTCCGCCGTCTTTGCGGCGCAGGCTGCCGCCTCGGCGAGAAGTCTGTCGCAGTGCCTGCCCTTGTAGAGCAGTTCCATCGGAACTCCGGCCTGCAGCGCCGTGACGAAGTCGGGGTCTGCCAGCTCTTCCCGCAGCTCGAAGTCGGGATACTGCTCCCGCAGCGCCCCGGCCTCCCGCAGCCAGGTCTCCGCCTGAGCAGCAGTCTGCTCCTCATCCGGCACATCCCGACTCCATTCGGGAAGCTCCTCCGCTGCCGCGCGGAGCTGCGCGTGGTCGCTCCCCTCGGGCAGACCGAGCTTTCTGGCAAAGAGCCCCGCAAGTTCCCGCAGTCCGGCATTTTCTTCCGCCTGCGCCTTCGCCTTTGCGTATTTGCGATTGATCATTGCCTGCGTTCTTTCGGTGTAGACGTCCTTGTATTTGCCGCGGATCAGTTCGTCAAATTCCTTTCGGAGGATCTCCGTATCCGCCGGACGTTCTTCGGCAGCCGGGGCCGCCTCTTCGCTCTGTCGGGTGTCATCAGAGCAAACCGGGGTCTCACCCGTCTCCGCCGCCCCCTGCGCATCTGCATCGAACAGATCCAGCCGCAGCGGAAAGATGTTTGTGTTTTTCACAGGTTGTCTCCTTTCCCACGGTATAAAGCGCCGTGTCGCATCTCACGGATCGTCGCTCCGTGTGCCTGTGTCCCTAAGGTATCACGCGTTTGCGCGATCTCCGCCTGTAAGCTTCACGGCGGATCACAGCAGCTCCCGATCGGGTCTGCCGCCCATCGCGTCGTAGTAATCCATCAGTCCGCGCGCCATCGTGCAGTGCTCCCACCCCTCGGAGTTGTCGCAGTAGGTGCGCACGTAGCGACGGTAGCTCTCCAGGTCCTGCATATGCATTCTTCCTCCCTCGCAGTGGATGCATCTGCGCTCATCCCAGCGAAAGAAGGGGCACTCCCAGCGCCGCGTCGAATAGCCGCTGCTCATACCCTCTCACCTCCGACAAGCATCCTCCGCAGTCCGTCCGCACCGCGCGTAAGCGGCAGGTTTCTTCTGCGCACAGCCTCCTGTTTATTCCAACCGCAGGTGCCGCAGGCTCTGATTTCGGCGTCACAGCCGCGCAGCAGACAGCCCGCTTGCTTTCTGCGGATCTTCTCAAAGAGTTTCATCAAAATTCCTCCTGTTCATCTGTAAGTTCGTACCAGTACATCGGCCTCAGGCAGCATTCGCAGCCGACGATTTCCCCCGCTTCGTCCCGATAATACATATCCGCACAGACGCCGCAGCAAGGGCAAACGTTTTCTTTCTCCCGGCTCGGTTCGGGCGGCTCCGTCCGATCGAAACGGGATCCAAATAAATACAATCAATCGTCTCCTTTTTTCCAATTCTCCTTGCAAGGCAGCTTTCATACTAGCCAAGAAGCATCGCAAAACCAGTCGAAATATGTCGTTTTTTGCACATTGCGGTCGAAAAACAGGATTTTCGGTCATTTGGCCGGTTCTGCCGCCGAAGCCATCATACTTCTTCAGTCCGCTCCGACCGCCTGTTCTCTTACAGGCGATACCCGCCCACGGACGCAAAAAAAGCACCGCGCTTTCAAAGCGCGGTGCTTTTGGGTGTTGAACAAATTACAGATCGCAGTTTCTGACCGTTCTCGGGAACGGGAGGACGTCGCGGATATTGCTGATGCCCGTCAGATACATAACGCATCGCTCGAAGCCAAGTCCGAAGCCGGCGTGGCGGGTCGAGCCGTATTTCCGCAGGTCGAGGTAGAAGCCGTAATCGTCGGGATTCAGCCCCAGTTCCTTCATACGGCCGAGCAGCACATCGTAGTTGTCCTCACGCTGGCTGCCGCCGATGATCTCGCCGATGCCGGGAACCAGGCAGTCCATCGCAGCGACGGTCTTTCCGTCGGGGTTGAGCTTCATATAGAACGCCTTGATCTCCTTCGGGTAGTCCGTCACGAAAACAGGGCGCTTGAAGATCTTCTCGGTGAGATATCTCTCGTGCTCGGTCTGCAGATCGCAGCCCCAGAAGACCTTGTAATCAAACTCGTCGTTGTGCTCTTCCAGAAGCTTCACAGCGTCGGTGTAGGTCACATGACCGAATTCGCTTCCGAGCACGTGCTCGAGACGCTCCAGCAGCCCCTTGTCCACGAACTGATTGAAGAACGCCATCTCCTCGGGGGCGTGCTCCAGAACGTAGGAAATGATATATTTGATCATATCCTCTGCCAGACGCATATTGTCGTCCAGATCGGCAAAGGCGATCTCCGGCTCGATCATCCAGAACTCGGCAGCGTGGCGGGTGGTGTTGGAGTTTTCGGCGCGGAATGTCGGACCAAAGGTATAGATGTTGCGGAAGGCCTGTGCGAAAGTCTCGCCGTTGAGCTGACCGGAGACGGTCAGGTTGGTCGCCTTGCCGAAGAAATCCTTGGAGAAGTCGATCTTGCCGTCCTCGGTGCGCGGAGGATCGTTAAGATCCAGCGTCGTCACCTGGAACATCTCGCCCGCACCCTCGCAGTCGGAGCCGGTGATGAGCGGGGTGTGCACATAGACGAAATCCCGCTCCTGGAAGAACTTGTGGATCGCGTAGGCAATGATGCTGCGGACGCGGAAGACCGCCTGGAACGTGTTGGTGCGCGGACGCAGATGCGTGATCGTGCGGAGGTACTCCATCGTGTGCCGCTTGGGCTGCACAGGATAGTCGGGTGTGGACGGACCCTCGACGGTGACCTCTTCGGCCTGCACTTCAAACGCCTGCCGCGCATCGGGGGTCATCACGACTTTTCCCTTCACGATAAGGGCGGCGCCGATGTTCGTTTTGGAGATCTCCGCAAAGTTTGCAAGCTGATCGCCGTAGACGATCTGCACCGGCTGGAAGCAGGTGCCGTCCGCCAGCATAATAAAGCCGAAATTCTTCGACGCGCGCAGGTTGCGGACCCAGCCGCCGAGCGTCACGGTCTGATCGGCAAAGTTGTTCGGATTCTGATACAATTCCCGAAGTGTCAGGAGCTTCATAAAAAGCCCTCCCCGTTTTGATATTTTACAGCAGCATAATGCCGGCTTCTTCACAGGCGCGAACGGTCTCCGCGTCCCAGATCGAAGCCTGGACCTCGCCGACGTGGCACAGACCGATCATCAGCATACACAGGCGGCTCTGTCCGATGCCGCCGCCCACCGTCAGCGGAAGTTCGCTGTTCAGAAGCATCTTGTGGAACGGCAGTTCGGCACGTTCCTCGCAGTCGGACAGCTTCAGCTGCTTCGCAAGCGAAGCCTCATCCACACGGATGCCCATCGAAGAGATCTCAAGGGAGTGTCCGAGGATATCGTTCCAGAACAGCAGGTCGCCGTTGAGCTCCCAGTCGTCGTAGTCGGGCGCGCGGCCGTCGTGCTTCTTTCCGGAACGGAGCGTCTTGCCGATCTGCATCAGGAAGACGGTGCCGTTTTCCTTGCAGATGAGGTTTTCGCGTTCCTTCGCGGTCTTGTCCGGCCAGCGGTCTTCAAGCTCCTGCGAGGTGACAAAGGTCACGCGGCGTTCGAGCGTGGTGTGCAGACACGGGAATGCAACACCGAGCGCGTCGTTGGTCTCGCAGATCGCGTTCACGATGCTCTGCACGGTCTTTTTCAGAAAATCCACGCTGCGGTCCTCGCGGGAGATGACCTTCTCCCAGTCCCACTGGTCAACGTAGATCGAATGGATATTGTCAACTTCCTCATCGCGCCGCACAGCGTTCATATCCGTAACAAGGCCCTTGCCCTCGTTGAATTCGTAGCGCTTGAGCGCCAGCCGCTTCCACTTCGCGAGCGAATGCACGATCTGCGCGTTCGCACCGACGTCGGGGATGTCAAAGCTGACCGGGCGTTCGTAGCCGTTGAGGTTGTCGTTCAGTCCCGAGTTCTCCTCCACAAACAGCGGAGCGGAGACCCGGCGAAGATTGAGCGCACTGCAAAGATTGGTCATAAAATTGCTCTTGATGAACTCGATCGCGCGCTGAAGCTCGTAGATCGAGAGCGGCGGTTTGTAACCTTGCGGGATAAAAACAGAACTCATAGGGGTCCCTCTCCTTTCGTTTTTCTTGCGGCGGAGACCGCAGTTGAAACCATATCGGTTAATATACAATATTTTGGCACGGATTGCAAGGATAATCAGCAATTTTCGCGTGTGCATTTCCGAAGCGCTCCCCAACAGTGAGGAAACACTTGCATCGCTTGTCGTTTTTTTCTATAATAGAGCGCAGAAAGAAGATGATCCCATGAAAATCGCAGACTCCCACACACACGTATTTCCCGAGGCGCTGGCGGACAAGGCTTCGCATTCCATCTGTGATTTCTACGGCGCCGCGCCCGGTCACCACGCATCGATCGACACCCTGCTGGAGCTTGAAAAGGAAGCAGGCGTTTCGGTTTTTCTGATCAGCAGCTCCGCCGCAACGATGCGGCAGGTCGCACACACGAACGACTTCCTCGGCGCAACGGCTGCCGCGCACCCGGAATGTCTCGGGCTTGGCACGCTCTTCCCCGGAATGCCCGACTATGAAGAAGAACTGGACAGGATCGAAGCCTTCGGTCTTCGCGGCATCAAGGTGCATCCCGATATGCAGCGCGTGCCGCTGGACAGCCCCGAGAGCGTGGAGATGTACCGCGCCTGTGCAAGGCGCGGGCTGGTCGCGCTCATCCACATGGGCGACGACCGCTACGATTTTTCCTCGCCGCAGCGCCTGTACCGCCTCAAGCAGCAGGTCCCGGACCTCATCGCGATCGCCGCGCACTTCGGCGGCTACCGAAGATGGGAGGATTCCCTTGCCTGCCCGATGCCGGAGGGGATCTGGTACGACACCTCCAGCACCCTGATGTTCCTCCCGGACGACGACGCCAAGCGGATGCTGGACAGGTTCGGCGTCGAGCGTTTTCTCTTCGGAACGGACTTCCCGATGTGGACGCCGAAAACAGAGATCGCCCGTCTGCTGGAAAAACCCTTCGGTCTTTCACAGCAGGAAACGGAAGATATTTTCTACAACAACTTTGCCCGCCT
>JAFVWG010000096.1 GCA_017501805.1 Oscillospiraceae bacterium | reverse complement strand
TGCTCACCGCAGACTGATAAAAATCGCCCCATTACAAACCGGCAGGGGCGGGTAAAACTGCCCCTGCTTATTTTTTTATAACGAAAAGGAGGACACGACCATGTCTGAAACCAAGAAAAACACAGCCATCGAAGAAGTCGAGATGGACAAAGAAACCAACGAAGGTATCATGAGAACCTACGAGGACGACATCCTCGGCGGCTTGCTTGCCGCAGCTGACTACATCAACGATGAGGACGAAATCGTTCCCATTGAGATCGCCAGAAACGGCGTCGTCTTGATTAAATTCCGCATCAGACCTCTCTCCGAAGAGGAGTACGTCAAGTGCAAGAACCGCCACACCAAGTACATCCGCAACAAGCAGATCGGCATCAAGATCCCCGAAGACACCGACACCGCTATGTACCGCAACGCCCTCATTTACCAGGCAACTATCCCGGAAGACCGCGAGAAGGTCTGGGACAACAAGGCAGCGTGGAAGAAGCTCGACGTGCTCAACGGAACCGAACTCATCGGCAAGGTGCTCAAGGCTGGCGAAAAAGACGCAGTCTGCGACAAGATCGACACCATCAGCGGCTACAGCGCTATGGCTGAGGAAGTCGCAAAAAACTAATACTGGCCGGAGGCAAGGCGACGGTTCTCCATCACATTTTTCAAAGGCAAGGGATAACACCGGACGAAGTGATGGCGAAACCGCCCGGCGTCCGTGCCTTTATGTTCGCATCCACCAGAGTCCAGGTGGAAGCGGAAAATAACAAGCTTCATGGAGAGGAGGAATCGTAATGGCAGCTGAAGCATTCCGAATCGAAATACCCATTCACGTCGAAGACAAAACCGACCCCGGCGTCAGCAAGGCGACGGAGAAGATGAACAAATTCGACAAGCAGAATGAGAAGACCAAGAAGCGGCTCGATCAGATGAACAAGACGAAGTGGCAGGTCGCCATCGAAGCGGTCGATAAAGTGACCAGCGTCGTGAGTAAGATCGGAACCACCGTCAGGGGCGTCGCTGGCAGGGCGTGGAGCTTCACGATGGGCGTCGTAGATAAAGTCACGGCACCCGTCAAGAAGATGATATCCGTCCTGGGCGATATGCTCGGCATTTCAACAGCCGTCTCGACAGTCCTCGCGGGTCTCTCGATCAAGAACGCATTAGAGGCGTCCGCCGAATCCTCCCGAATGCTGACACAGCTGCAAGTGTCGGCAAAGAACATGGGAATTGACGACAGCGGAATCCAGAAGATCCTGGATAAAGCCTCGCAAATCCAGCAAACCACGATGTACTCGGATGACGCAATGACCGGCGCAGCTGCCGAACTTGCGACGTACTTCGAGGACACCGAAGCCATCACCCGAATGATGGATACCGTAATCGACTACGCAGCCGGTATGTCCGGAGGCGTGGAACTTTCCACGGAGGAAATCATCGACTACACCACCAACCTCGCGAAGATGACCACCGGAGCCTACGACGCAATGACGAAGAAAGGCTTCGAGGTAACCGACGCCCAGAAGAAGATCCTCGAAACCGGCACCGACATGGAGAAGGTAGCCGTAATCGAGAGCATCATCCAGGAGAACTGGGAAGGAATGGCGCTCGCCATGAGCAACACCCCGACCGGACAGCTCACCAGGATGAAGAACTCCTTCGGCGACATCAGCGAAATGATAGGCGACAAATTATCCCCAGGGGTAACAAGCCTCTTCAGAATGCTGAACAACAAGATGCCGACCATCTCCAAACTCCTCGAAGGCGGCGCAGAAGCAGCCGGAGCGTGGCTGGAGGAATTCATGCCAACGCTTGAGGACTGGATCGACAGCGCCATCGAGTGGGTGGACAATTTCGGAAAGCGCGTAAGCGAAGTACTGGGCAGCGACGAATTCAAGAAAGCTGACCTCTTCGGAAAAGTCAAAATCGCGTGGAACAAGATCATCGCGGAACCCTTCAGCGAATGGTGGGAAAGCACCGGCAAGGCGTGGTTCGCGGAGAAAATGAACGGAGTCGGCGAAGCCATCGGCTCCGGACTTACAGTAGGACTGCTCGCACTCCTGGGAATCGACCTGGACAAAACCCTTCAGGACGGCACCAGCGTGGGCGGAGCGTTCATCGAAGGCTTCAAGAAAGGCTTTGACACCGAAAAAATCACCGAGGCATTGAAGGAATGGGCAGACAACAACAAGGAAGTCGTGATAGGCATCGGCGCCGTGGTAGGTTTCAACCTTATCACCGGAATCGCCGGCAAGCTCAACGACCTGATCTCCCTCTTCAGAAAGGACAGCGGCGGATCCTCTGCAGCTGACACCGCAACCCTCGGCACAATGACGGTAACAAGCACAACCACGACCGTCAACGGTACCGTGGTCAACGTTTACGGCGCGACCGTGAACAACGCCAGCGGCAGCGGCGTAGGAACTGCCCTGAAGAACTTCCTGCCTTCTCTGGCAGGCGGAGCTGCAGGAACCGGTCTCCTTCTCGGCGGCGGAAAAACCATCGCCGGACTACTCGGAAGCGGCGGAGCCAAGATCGCAGGTCTCCTCGGAGGAGGAACTGCGGCCGCAGGAGGCACCGCAACCGGACTGACAGCTGCAGGTAGCTGGTTGAGCAAACTGCTGACCCTCGGCTCGACTTCTTCCGTAATCGGCGCAGACGGAACCCTTCTCGCCGTTCAGGGAGGACTGGGCGGAACCCTCGGCAGCTTTGCAGGATCGCTCGGAAGTGGCGCCACAACGGCGGCAGGAGCCGCAGCAGTCGGTGGAGCTTCCGTCGGCGGAATCATCGGCGGCGTTCTCGGTCTCGGCTCTGCAATTATTGACCTATTCCAGGGTATCGGCAAGAGCAAAGAGGGCGACAAGAAGGCAGCCAAAGACGAATACTGGAAGGCAGGAACCAAGACCGGAATGGTCGGAGCAGGCGCAGGCATCGGCGCACTCATCGGCGCTCTCTTCGGAGGCGTGGGTGCAGGACCCGGAGCACTCATCGGCGCAGGTATCGGCGGAATTATTTCGCTTTTCACCGGCGACGCTGCAGGCAAGGCACTCTCCGACGGATCGGACGAAGGCGGCTGGCTTTCCAACGCGTGGGAAGGCACCAAGAAATTCTTCAAGGAAGACCTCGGAAAATTCTTCACGCAAACCATCCCGAAAGGCTGGAACAGCTTCTGGGGAGCAATCTCGAACTTTTTCACGACCACAATCCCGACCTGGTGGGGCGGCTTGAAGGAGAAGGTCTCGACCTTCTTCACAGAGACGATCCCGGAGAAATGGGACGAAATGTGGGAAGGAATCGGCGCCTTCTTTACGGAAGACGTGCCATACGCCATAGGCTACGCCTGCGGTAAGATCGAGATATTCTTCACCGAGACAATCCCCGGCTTCTTCGGAGACCTCTGGGACGGAATCAGCACGTTCTTCTCCGATACGCTCCCGACATGGGCAAGCGACGTCTGGAATAACCACATCGTCCCATTTTTCACAGAAACCATCCCCGAATTCTTCGGCGGAATTTTTGAAGCCATCGGAACCTTCTTCACCGATACCCTTCCCACCTGGGCGAGCAACCTCTGGAACAACAATATCGTGCCGTTTTTCACGGAGACAATCCCTGGCTTCTTCGCAAGCATCTGGGAAGCCGTGACGAAACTTTTCACCGAGGCGATCCCGACACTCGCATCGAACATCTGGGGCGCGATTTCCGGATGGTTCAGCAGCATCGGCGACTGGTTCGGAGACGTATGGGACAAAGTCAGCGGCTTCTTCGGCGCCGGCTATAACGACGCAAAGGGCAAGCACGCATGGGGCGGCATTATGCACTCCCCGCACGTGGGACTTGTCGCAGAAGACGGCCCTGAAGCAATTATTCCTCTTTCGCCAAGTAAGAACGCAAGAGGACTCGACCTCTGGATGAGAGCCGGCGAACAGCTCGGCGTCAGACCTTACGCAGAAGGCGGAATCGTGGGAGACATCCCCGAAGACATTCCGGTGACAACCTTCAGCGGATCCGGCGGAGGCAACAACGTCGAAATCAAGGTAGAGGTCAACCCGCAATTTGTAATCGAAGCCAGAGACGCAGGCTTTGATGGCGAGAGCTTGATCGC
>JAFVWG010000095.1 GCA_017501805.1 Oscillospiraceae bacterium | reverse complement strand
TGAGGACGTGGAGCTGCTCGGCGCGGGACGGGATTTCAATATGGACGAGGTGCGCCGCGGAGAGCTCAGCCCGGTCTTCTTTGGGTCTGCGCTGACGAACTTCGGTGTGGAGCCCTTCCTGGAGGCCTTTTTGCAGATGACGACGGCGCCGCTGCCGCGCGTCTCGAATCAGGGAGAGGTGGACATTTACAGTCCGGACTTCTCCGCGTTCGTGTTCAAGATCCAGGCGAATATGAACAAGGCGCACCGCGACAGGCTCGCCTTTATGCGCATCTGCTCGGGCAAGTTCGAGCGGGATGCGGAAGTGTTCCACGTGCAGGGCAACAAAAAGATGCGCCTGAGCCAGCCGCAGCAGATGATGGCGCAGGAGCGCGAGATCGTCTCCGAGGCCTACGCGGGCGATATCATCGGCGTGTTCGACCCGGGCATCTTCTCCATCGGAGACACGGTCTCCGTGCCGGGAAAGCCCTTCCGCTACGCGCCGATCCCGACCTTCGCGCCGGAGCATTTCTGCCGCGTCAGTCCCAAGGACACGATGAAGCGCAAGCAGTTCATCAAGGGCACGGAGCAGATCGCGCAGGAAGGCGCGATCCAGATCTTCAAGGTGCCGAACACCGGTATGGAGGAGGTCATCGTCGGCGTCGTCGGCACGCTGCAGTTCGACGTCTTCCGCTTCCGCATGCAGAACGAGTACGGCGTGGAGCTGCGGATGCAGCCGCTGCCCTATGAGACGCTGCGGTTCATCACCGCCTCGCCCGTGCAGGATATGAAGGATCTGCAGCTTTCTTCCGACGCGGAGCTGCTGGAGGACTACCGCGGACACAGCCTGCTGGTCTTTGCAAGCACCTGGTCGATCGATTTCACGCTCAAGAGAAATCCGGGACTGGAGCTTTCCGAGACGCTGCAGGACAGCGAATGACATACGCGTTCGGACGGAGTGCCTGTAAAACAGGCGCTCCGTTCTTTTGATTTGCGCGGCGCACTTGAAATAGGGCGGCGAATCGTGCATAATAAGGTAAGAAATGTATAAGGAGCAGACTATGTTTACAGATATTATGGGACAGGTCCGACAGAAGGTCGCCCTGCACAATCACAGCGAGATGTCCGACGGGAAGAGACCGCCCGATGAGATCGCGCGGATCTACGAGGAAGCCGGATACGATGCGCTCACCTTTACGGAGCACTGGTTCTGGAATCCCGCGGGATATTATAAAACGATGACGATCCTTTCCGGCGCGGAGTACAACATCGGCGGGAAAAATGCGATGGACGGCGTGTATCACATCACCGCCATCGGCTGCACCTCGTCGCCCCGCATCGGGAAAAAGGACAGCCCGCAGAAGATCGCCGCCGCCATCCACCGGGCGAACGGGATCGCCGTGCTGGCGCATCCGGCGTGGTCGCTGAACGATCCCGCCAAGGTCGCGGCGATGAAGGGCTTCGACGCGGTGGAGATCTACAACACGACCTCCGGCGTGCACCACAACTGCCGTGCGGACGCATCCTGCTTTGTCGATCAGCTCGCCTGCCGCGGAAGGCGGCTGCCGCTGGTCGCCGTGGATGACGCCCACTGGTACACCTCTGACCACACCCGCTCCTGGATCTGCGTGGAGTCGGACAGCAACCGCAGCGACGCGCTGATCACGGCGATCCGCGCCGGGAGGTTCTATGCCTCGCAGGGACCGGAGATCCATCTGCGCCGTGAGGGGAACAGGCTCGTGCTTGACTGCACCCCGGCGGTCGAGATCCTTTTTTATTCCAATGTTGTCTATGTGTGCGGACGCGCTGTCCGCGGAGTGGATCTGACCCACGCGGAATATGAGATCGTCCCGGATACAAAGGATGAAAAAGGGAAAACCATAGCGGGAGACCGCTTTGTGCGCGCGGAGGTCGTCGATGCACAGGGAAACCGTGCGTGGAGCAATTTTATCGAGATCGGAGACGAAACACGCTGATGAATGATCCGAAGCAAACGGCAAGACAGCGAAGAAACGCGATCTTTGCGGTGATCGGGATCGCCGCACTCTTTGCCGCTGTGTTTTTCCTGGTGCGGGATCCGATCGCACGTTTGGAGCAGGACCCGGACCGTCTGCGCACGGTCGTTCTGCAAAGACCGCTGCTCGGAAGACTGC
>JAFVWG010000010.1 GCA_017501805.1 Oscillospiraceae bacterium | reverse complement strand
TCTTTGTACAAACGAAATACTGGCAAGTCTCGGTCAGATGTATGTAGCGGACGAGCGCTTTACGAACAACATTGATAAGCACGCTGACGGTACTGCTACGTTTATCTGTGAAGCAATTGCGGTGTATTGCAGTAAGTAAATTCCAATATGTCCAACAGATATAAGGGCGCACTTCTATACATTGCATTCTGCCATGTAGTGCGAACAACGATAAAAGCCAAGCTGCAGATGCAGCTTGGCTTTAACTGTTTTACGGACACCTGCCGTATACCGGCGGTTTCATGTTTTTCTTTATTCCGCTTTCTCGCCGTAGGCGACGACAACGCGGCGGTTCGGCTCGGTGCCGGTGGAGAAGGTGGACACGCCCTCCACATTCTGCAGCGCAGCGTGGATCACGTGGCGCTCGAACGCGTTCATCGGCTCGAGCATCACATTGCGGCGGTACTTGAGGACCTTTCCGGCGACCTTGTTCGCGAGCGCACGCAGGGCGTCTTCGCGCTTCGCACGGTAGCCCTCGGCGTCCACGGTGATGCGGCAATGCTTGCCGCCGCCCTGGCTCATCGCATAGTTGGCAAGGTGCTGGATCGCATCCAGCGTCTCGCCGCGGCGACCGATCAGCATACCGAGGTTCTCGCCCACAAAATCAACGCGGCAGACGTCGCTCTCGTCACGCCATGCGTGGGGGACCGCATCGGAGCCCATATGCTCAAGCAGACCCTTGAGGAAGATCTCGACGCGCTGCTCCTCGCTGCCCTCGGGCGCGGGTGCATATTCACGGACCGGCTTGGGCTCCGCGGGCTTCTGCTCGCGGCGCGCGGGCTTCTGCTCCTGCTGCCGCTCTGCGGGCTTGTTTTCAGGGGCGGGCTTCGCCGCCGGTTTCGGCTGCTGCTTCTTTTCAGCCTTCGGCTTGGAGCGGGAAGCGGAAGAGAGCGCAGGCGCGTTGTCTTCGGCGGGACCTTCATAGCAGACCTTGATCTTCGCGGGCTGGCTGCCAAATCCGAGGAAGCCGGATTTCGCATTCTCCAGAACCTCGACGGAAACGCTGTCGCGGTCAAGGTGCAGCTGTTCGAGCGCAGCCTCAACGGCGAGATCGATGGTCTTTCCCGTCGTAATAATAAATTTTTCCATTCCTGTTATAGCTCCTGTTTCAGCAAACGTTTTACTGCGGCTCGTCTTTGCGGCCGTAGCGGTTGGGCTTGTAGGCTCTGCCGCGGCAGTAGGGTCTTTCCGGATCGCCGGAGAAATGCTTGTCCTCCGTCACGTCGGTCTCCTGCTCCTCTGCATCGCCGTTCTGCGCCGCGGCGTACTTCTGCGCGGCGGCTTCGGCAGCGGCAGCGGCCTGCTGCTTCAGTTTCTTCTTGCTGGTGTTCGGGTCCTGAATGCCCTCTTCACCGTACTTTGCGCGGCGCTCCGCACGGGCGCGCTCGCGTTCGGCCTCACGGAGCGCACGCTCCACGGCGGCCTGTTTTTTCACTTCATCCTCAGCCTCGTAGACCTTGCGGTAGTGCTTGGTGAGGATGTACTCCTGAACCGTGCCGAACAGCGCCTGCGCGATCCAGTAGACGGAGATGCCGAGCGGCATGATAAAGCAGAAATAGAGGCTCATCGCGGGAGCGATGAACATCATCGTCTTGCCGGACTGGTTGGCGGCGGCAGAGGGATCGGCCTCGCCGTCTTCATCGGTGGCGACCTTGTTGCTCATCTTCTGACCGACCAGCATAGACAGCACCTGAGAACCCGCGGACAGCAGCGGAACGATGAACATTCCGAGCTGAGAGAGGGAGGTAAAGGTCCAGATCTTCCATTCCGGAACTTCGCAGAGATTGAGCCCCCAGAGCATAAAGTTATACTCCCGCAGCTTGTCCGCGGCGGAGGGGATGGCAGCAACGATCGCGTCGCGGCACTGGCCGACATAGGACGCCGCCTCGAGCTCCTGATAGAACTGGTTGCTCGTGAGCGCCACATTCTGCCCGATGATCTTCACGATTTCCTGTGCCTCTTCCTTCGTGAAGTGCATGAGGTAGGTAAAGGGCTCGCGGATGACATAGTACAGCGGAATGAGGATCAGCAGCGGGATGAACGACCAGAGGCAGCCGCCGAACATGCTGACGCCTTCCTCTTTGTAGAGCTTTGCCATCTCCTGCTGATATCTCTGCTTATCTTCGCCGCACTGGATCTCCAGCAGCTTCAGCTGCGGAGCCAGACGGGACATTTTCAGCGTGCTTTTCTTGCTTTTCGCGCTGAGCGGAAGCAGGATCACCTTAATGATCAGCGAAAACAGGATCAGCGCGATGCCGTAGTTGCCCGAGAACCGGCACAGCCAGTCCAGCAGATAACCGAACGGTACCTTAATGATTTCCATCATACAATGTTTCCTCCAAAAGGAGCGCCGCCTCCGGCGGCGG
>JAFVWG010000094.1 GCA_017501805.1 Oscillospiraceae bacterium | reverse complement strand
CCTGACCGTAGGTCAGCGTGCCGTTGGGAGCAAAGGTGGTCTCGGTCATGCCCTTGATGATGCCGTCGGAGGCGAGATCGCGGACATTGTTGTAGAACCAGTCGCTCGGCTGCACGTCCGTGAACTTGAAGATCTTGTTGTCCACGGGGTTGGCAACTGCGGGCAGGTTGTGCACATCGTCATACGCCAGCGTCGGACGGAGCACGTAGAACAGCTGGAAGGTGTGAGCCTTCTGCCACTCGAAGAAGGTCGCGGTGGCAGCGCCGCCGGTGGTACGGGTCTGCCGCAGGAACTTCTCGTTGCCGAGGTAGATGAGCGTCTGTCCGTCGGAGGGCTTTTCGATGCTCTTGATCTGATAGATCACGTCGCCCGGATACAGGTAATCGCAGCGCAGGTCGAGAACACGCTTGAGCGCGCTCATCTCCGCGTGGACAAAGCCGCCGCAGAGCTCGGTAACGACCATGTCGCGCCACTGCTTCTGCTGACCGGTCAGGTCGTTGCGCAGAGCGTAGACCGTCTTGTTGGCGAAGGTGGTCTCTTCGATCAGATCTTCAACGATCTGCTTGGGCGTGGGCAGGGCAACGTTCAGCTTCAGGATCTTCTGCCAGACAAGCTCAGGCAGAAGGTTCTTGTCCATGCCCTTGTAGACATCCTTGTACTTGGCAGCGGCGACGTCCTTGAGGATCGCGTTCTCCGCGTCGGTCAGATGCTTGCCGCCGATGGGGATGTTGATGGTGTTCGAGGGAATGGTGCTGACGCTGCCGCCGGTGAAGGTGACAGTTTCGCCGCGCTTCGCGGTAACGGTGCAGTCGTAGCTGACGGTCTTGGTCTCGCCCGCGTTCAGGGTGACGTCCCAGCTGATGTTGCTGCCGTCGACCTTCGCGCCGTCGGAAGCCTTCACAAAGGTCACGCCTGCGGGCACAACTTCCTTAACGGGCAGGGTGTATGCCTGCTTGGACTTGTTGATCAGTTCGACCTTCAGCGTCACGGTGCCGCCGGCTTCCACGTCCTTGAAGCGCATACCGGTCGCCGTGCGGTTGATGACAAGACGCGGGAACTTCAGACGCGCCTGCGCAGAGGGCGTCATGGGGTTCGTGTCGTCCTTGATAACATCCAGCGGACGGAGGATGCTGAGGACCAGATCACGCTTGGGATCCTTGTACTTGTTGATGATGTACTCTTCCACGGGATCAAGCGTGATGCCGCCGTAGCGTCTGTCTCCCAGAAGGGGGTTGACCTGTCCGGGGATGGCCTTGAAATCGCCGGTGTGTCCTTCGGGGCGGTCCTCACCGGTGGCGGTGTTGTACTTGTAGCCGGCGCAGTGGAGGATGTACTTCGTGCCGTCGCCGAGGGAGTCGCCGACGTACATCATCGCGTGACCGCCGCCCTGGACCTTGGTCGTGCCGTTGATGATATCACCGGGCTGCAGCTTGGAGAGGAAGTCCTTCAGGGCAGCCATACGCTCGTCGGCGTTTCTTTCTTTCAGATCGTGGCAGTTGTAGCGCCACACGACTTCCGGATGCGTATCCTTCGTCCAGCCGGCGAGGTTGCCGGTGTAGGCATAGATGGGGCCCTTGGGATGCAGATCGTAGCCGAACGCATCGAAGTAGACCTGATAGCAGTAGTCCGAGCAGACGGAGAACAGGGTCTCGTCGGGCGTGGCATACTCGGGAGTCTGCTTCCAGGTGCTGCGGACGGTGCCGCCCTTGCTCTTGCCGACAACGCTCAGAGCCTGCGAGTCGTACTGGACGGGAAGACCCTTGTCGTAGTACGCCCATGCGGTTGCGACGACTGCATCCTGCTTTTCTTTCAGCGTAAGAGCGGATGCGGGGGCGCTCATCACGGGAACAAGACCCACGAAGAGCACCAGTGCCAGCAGAAGACTGCCGACACGTGTGGCAATGTTTTTCATGTTTATCATCCTTTTCTTGGTCTCGCGCCGAATTTTTTTTCGGCACGGCGTGGGGAAAGCATAGTTCCTTAACTTTATTTTACTGTTTTGCAGGACTTCTGTCAATATTGTTTTCACCATAAAAGAACGGCACACCGGGAGTTTCGGTGTGCCGTAAAGATGCGCTACAGTTCCAGCGACGCGATCTCCGTCTCGGTAAGCGGACGCCACGCACCGACGGGCAGATCTCCGAGGGAGAGGGAGCCCTCCCGCACTCTGCGGAGGCGGGTCGCGGTCAGCCCGGCGGCTTCACAGAGGCGGCGGATCTGCCGATTGCGTCCCTCGCGGAGGATGACCTGCAGCATTGCCGTATCGCCCTTGTGCCAGATGAGGCGTACCTCGGCGGGGATCGTCTGTCTGCCGTCCAGTTCGATCGGTCGGCGCAGAGCCTCCTCCGCACCGGGGGTATAGCGGCTGACCCAAAGCTCATACTGCTTTTCCGCTCTGTGGCGCGGATGCATCAGCTTCTGGGCGAAGTCGCCGTCATTTGTCAGGAGCAGCAGTCCCTCGGAATAGAGGTCTAGTCTGCCGACGGGATAGACGCGGAAGCCGCAGTCGGCAACGAGCTCCGCCACGGTTCGCCGTCCTTTTTCGTCCGAGAGCGTCGTGACGTAGCCGCGCGGCTTGTTGAGCATCAGATATTTCCGCTCCGGGGCGCCGGTGAGGAGTTTTCCGTCGACCTCGATGCGGTCGGCGCCGTCTTCGGCGAGATCACCGATCTGCGCGATTTTTCCGTTCAGCCGGACGCGTCCTTCGGCGATCATAGTCTCTGCGGAACGGCGGGATGCCACGCCGTAACGCGAAAGGATCTTCTGCAGGCGTTCTTTCACAGCTCCCGCCTCCTTTGGATGGTTTTTATGAGAAGAAAAGCTCGGCTCTCGCCAGTTCTTTTCCGTTCAGTCGGACGCAAAGGTGTCCGGCTGCCGCGCCCGGCTCGGCGGGCGAGAAGAGAAGCTGCGGACATTCGAGCCGTACCGTCGGCACTTCTCCCGGCGCGAGGGATACGCACAGCGGCTCGCGCACGCAGACACGGGCAAAAGATCCGTCCGAGAGGACGGGAACGACGCCGACGGGAGCGCCTGCCGGATAGAGCTGCGTGCCTTTGTAGGTCTCAAAGCCGCGATCCAGAAGATGCGCGTGATCCGCCCAGTCGTTCGGGTCGGAGAGCGTGACTGCGATCAGCCGACGTCCGCCGCGTTCCGCCGCACTGACGAGAATACGTCCGGCTGCCTTTGTATAGCCCGTTTTGACGCCGACCGCGCCCGGATAGCGCCACAGCAGCTTGTTGTGGTTGGAAAAGCTGCGCGTGCCGACACTTGCGGTCTTTGTGGAAACAATGCGATGAAACAGCGGATCGTCCATCGCCCTTGCGGCAAGCCGCGCAAGATCGAGCGCGGTGGAGTAATTCTCCTTGCTGTCCAGCCCGTGCGGGTTGGAGAAATGCGTGTTTTGAAGTCCGAACTGCGCGGCGGTCTCGTTCATACAAGCGGCGAACGCCGCCTCGCTTCCGCTGTGATGGATGGCAAGCGCCAATGCTGCGTCGTTGCCGGAGTGCAGCATCAATCCGTAGAGCAGCTCACCGACGGTGGTTTCTTCGTTCGGACGGAGATAGAGGGACGAGCCCTCTGTGCCGGCGGCAAGGGGATCGACCGTGACCGCCTCGTTCAAATCGCAGTCTCTTGCAATGAGAAAGCCCGTCATAATTTTCGTTGTGGAGGCGATCAGACTTTTTTCGTCCGCATTTTGCGAAAAAAGCAAACGCCCGCTCGTGCCGTCGAGTACGACGGCGCTTTTCGCAGAAAGTCCGCGGACGGGCACGGCCGCGGCGAAAAGCAGAAAGAGGACGGCAAGAGGTCTTGCCGCCCTCCGAAGCGCTGATTGATACATATACGTCACCCCGGTTAGGATTTCCCCGGGGGACGCGGAATATACCGATCAGATCTCTTCCGCGGGAGCTTTCCGCTCGTTCCACAGCGTGGTGATCTTATCGACGGCATCGGGGATCTGCTCAATGAGGCGATCCACGGAGTTGGATGCGGGCTCGGGGATGGGGAGCACGCGACAGCTTCCCTCACGGAAGATTAGGAAGGCGACCGGTGTTACGGTGACGCTTGCGCCGGTTCCTGCGCCGTAGGGCTTGCTTTCGCCCGCGTGTTTGCCGGAAAATTCACTGCCGCCGCCGGCGAAGCCGAGCTTGATGCGGGAGACGGGGATCACGGTCGTGCCGTCCGCCGTCACGATGGGGTCTCCGATGACGGTGTTGGCGTCGGCGGTTTTGCGGATGCTTTCCAAAGAGGCGTCCATCATGCTGTTGATCGGATTATCCATTCTCGTTTTCTCCTTCCGTGTTCTGCGGTGCTTCCGTTTCGTCGGTGTTCAGCTGCAGCTGGTCGCTGTCTACCGTGAGCGAGACGCGCTCGATCTCCGGCAGCTCGCTGAGATCGCTCAGCCCGAAGGTGCGCAGGAAGTCCGGCGTTGTGCGGTAGAGGATCGGTCTGCCGGGGACGTTCAGCCGCCCGCAGTCCTCGATCAGATGCTTGTTCAAAAGTGCGGAGACAGAGTAGGAGCTGTCCACGCCGCGGATCTGCTCGACGACCGCCTTGGTCGCGGGCTGATAGTATGCGATGACGGTCAGCGCCTCCAGCTGCGAGGCGGAAAGCTTCGGCGGCTTTCTCGTCTCCAGCGCGCGTGTGACGAAATCCGCCATCTCCGACGAGGAGCACATCTGGTAGGCGTCCGCAAGCTTCAGAATGCGGATGCCGCTGCGCGCGAAGGAGAGCTGATCCATCAGATAGCGGCAGGCATCGTGGATCTCGTCCACATCGACTTCCATCGCCTGTGCGATCCGCGCTGCGGGAACGCTCTCTCCTGCGGCGAACAGGATCGCCATAACGGCGCGCTGCAGGTCATTTTGTTCCATCGGTCAATGTCTCCTCGTCTGCCGGAAAATCCTCCGGCGTTTTCAGATAGGTGATCTTTGTCTCGTAGCCGCGATCCTCGCCGAGGCGGATCGCCTCCATACGGCACAGCTCCAGAACCGCCAGAAATGTGGCGACCAGTTCGGAGCGGGTGCGGCTTCCGTGGAAGAGCTGCAGAAAGCGGGATGCGCCGCGGCTCAGGAGGCGTTTGAGAAGCTGGGAGGCTTTCTTCGAGACGGGGAAGGGGTCTTTCCGCGCGATGCCGGAAAATCCGGAGAGGATCGGCGGAAGCTGCTTTTTGCTGCGGTCCGCAATGAGCGCCATTGCCTGCGTGAGGTCCGCGGGCTCGTGGCGGTAGCGATAGGCGGCGTCCTTCCGCGGCGGCTCGGGCGTTTTGATGAAGAGTCCGAGTCCGATCCCGTTATGCTCCTCAAGAAAGGCCGCGCCGATGCGGATCTGTTCGTAGGCCTCCTTGCGCTGGCGTTCTTCCAGCGTGCGGATCAGGATGTCCATCTCCGTGAGCGCCTCGGCCTTTTCTGCGGCGGAGAGGAGCATTTTGGTCTTGATGTACATCAAATGGGACGCCATCGCGATGAACTCGCTGGCGATCTCCATATCCATACGCTTCATCTCTTCCAGATAGGCGAGATACTGTTCCAAAATGGACGTGATGCTGACATCCTGGATCTGTATTTTGTTTTTGCTCAGCAGAAGGAGGATGACGTCCAGCGGGCCGTCAAAGTCCTCAAGACTTTCGGCCTTTGCCTGTACGACGCCTTCCAGATGGTACAGCGGTTGTTCCATAAACGACTCCTAGGAAAAGATTCGCAGGAAAAGGGTATATGCAGGGCGCGCCGCCGGTTCCAGCAGAGCCAGCAGTCCGCCGCGCAGATATTGCAGAGGGATGTCCAGAACGCCTGCCAGCAGCAGAGCCATAAGCAGCAGGCTGCCGTAGCGCTCATAGCGCATCAGGACAAAATACGCCCGATCCGGCAGCAGCGAAAAGAGGATCTTGCTGCCCTCCAGCGGAGGGACGGGGAAAAGATTGAAGATCGCAAGACCCGCGCTGAGGACGGTGAGCAGATAGAAAAACTGCAGGATGAAGGACAAAAACGGTGCGGCGGTCAGATGATATGCCGCGATGCAGATGTAATAGCCGACCAGTCCCAGATATGCCAGAAGCACGTTGGCGGCAGGACCTGCCAAAGCCGTCAGCGCCATACCGAGCTTCGGGTTTTTGAAATTTCTTGCGTCGACGGGGACGGGCTTTGCCCAGCCGAATTTTACGAGCGCCAGCATCGCAAGCCCCATCCAGTCCACGTGGCGCAGAGGATTGAGCGAGAGCCGCTTCGCGCGCTTTGCGGTGGGATCGCCGAGCCAAAACGCCGCCAGCCCGTGGCAGGTTTCGTGGAACGTGATGCACAGAAGCGCCGCCGCAGCGGTGATGAGGATCTCCCAAAGGCTTTGCAGCTCCAACTGACGGAGCCATGCCTGAAATGCTGCCAAGGCGACACCTCCCCTATATAAAATTCAGTATAGCATCGATTTTCGGCTTTGGCAACATTTGGCGCAAAATAGGACTTGCAAAAAAGAACGCGCCGTTCTATAATTAGAACATAAGTTCTAAAATAAAAAGGAGGGACGGAGATGCAGCCCGTGCCTGTGCAAGTACTTTCCCTGTTTTCCGCAGACGGCACGCCGCAGCCCGTCCGCTTCCGCTTTGAGGACCCGGAGCACCGCCTGCACACCGTGCGCATCACGCAGGTGGTGGATGTCCGGGAAGTGACCTTTTGCGGTATGGAGGCATACCGCTTTCTGTGCCTGTCGGAGGAAGAGGGGACCGCGCATCTGTTTGAGCTGGACTACGCGATCCGCTCGCACCGCTGGCGCCTGCGGCGGAGGGTGTACTGAAGGTGGGAAAACGGATCATTTTTCACGTGGACGTGAACAGCGCCTTCCTCTCCTGGAGCGCGGTCCACCGACTGGAGGAGCTGGGGGAGGAGACCGATCTGCGCACGATCCCGTCCGTCGTGGCGGACGAGCGGGATATCCGCCGCAGCATCGTGCTGGCAAAAAGTACCCCCGCAAAAAAATACGGCGTGAAAACCGGTGAGCCGCTCGGTATGGCGCGGGAAAAATGTCCGCAGCTTGCGGTGGTCCCGCCGGATTACGAGTTATATGTGACGGCTTCGCGGGGCTTTATCCGCATCCTCCGTGAGTTTTCCCCGCTTGTGGAGCAATATTCCATCGATGAGGCGTGGGTGGATATGACGGGGACAACGGAGCTGTTCGGACCGCCCGTTCTGGCGGCGGAAAAGCTGAAAAACCGCATTCGGGACGAGCTGGGCTTTACGGTGAATGTCGGCATATCGACCAACAAGCTGCTGGCAAAAATGGCGGGAGATTTTGAAAAGCCGGACAAGGTGCACACGCTCTTCCCGGAGGAGATCCGCGAAAAGCTGTGGCCGCTGCCTGTTCGCGACCTGTTTTCGGTCGGACCTGCGACGGAGCGGAAGCTCCGCTGCCTTGGGATCTCCACGATCGGACAGCTCGCGCAGGCGGAGCCCGAGCTGCTGCGGCAGAAGCTGCATAAGCCGGGGCTGATCCTATGGCACTTTGCAAACGGGCGCAGCGACGATGCGCTTCTGTCCGCGCCGTCGGAGAACAAGAGCTACGGAAACTCGATGACCACGCCGTGGGACGTGACCACCGCGCAGGAGGGGAAGCAGGTGCTGCTCAGTCTCTGCGAGACCGTGGCGACACGGCTTCGGCGCGACGGAAAACGCGCTTCGCTGATCGGCGTTTGTCTGCGCAGCACGGATTTTCACAACTGCGGACGGCAGATGACCCTGCAGACACGCACGAATGCCACGGAGGAGATCTATCACGCGGCCTGCAGGGTGTTTGACCTGCTTTGGGACGGGAAGACACCGCTGCGGCAGCTCGGCGTCAGCGTGGGAAAGGTCACGGCGGAACAGGCGATGCAGCGCAGTATCTTCGATGCGGAAGACCCGGAGCGACTGGAACGGATGGATGCCGCCGTGGACGCCATCCGTGCGAAATACGGCGAGGACGCGATCCTGCGCGCGCGGCTTATGGGCGGCGTGGCGGGCAATATGGCGGGCGGGCTTTCCAAGCACCGCCGCAGCGGAGTGACGAAACCGCTTCCCGAGGAAGGCAAGTGACTTTTTGCTTTCCGTATGCTATGATGGCAGAGAAAAGGAGGCTTGCGCGATGCGTATTGCACTGATCACGGGCGCTTCGTCCGGAATGGGAAAAGAATTTGTCCTGCAGCTGGACGCGCTGCTTGACTATGACGAGATCTGGGCGGTCGCCCGGAGAAAAGAACGCCTGGAGGAACTGGGCGCGCAAACGCGCGCTGTCCTGCGTCCGATCTGCCTGGATCTGGCGAAGCCGGAGAGCGCGGAGGAGCTTGCGGCGCTGCTGGAAGCGGAAAAACCGGAGATCGTGACGCTTGTGAACGCCGCGGGCTTCGGACGCTTTGGCGCATTCCGCGGACTGGAGCGGGAAGAGCAGGCGGAAATGATCGCGCTGAACGTCCGTGCGCTCACGGAGATCACACACCTTGCGCTGCCGTATATGCGCAAGGGAGCGGAGATCTACAACCTTTGCTCGCTTTCGTCGTTTCAGCCGGTGCCGTATATGGCGGTCTACGGGGCTACGAAGTCCTATGTGCTCAGCTTTACCCGCGCGCTGAACACGGAGCTGCGGAGGGACGGCATCCGTGCCATTGCAGTCTCGCCCGGGTGGGTGCGGACGGAGTTCTTTGACAGGGCGGCGACCGACGACACGATCACCTACTACAACCGCTATTACGAT
>JAFVWG010000093.1 GCA_017501805.1 Oscillospiraceae bacterium | reverse complement strand
TGATGCAGGGCGAGAAGGCGGACATGGTCAACACAGACCCGCCCTACGGCGTGAGCTACGAAAGCCAGAGCGGCAAATTCGACATGATCCAGAACGACGACCTCACCGGCGACGATCTGATGAAGACGCTCCTCATTCCGGCATTCAAGAACTACGCCAAATTCACAAAGGACGATGCAGCCTTCTACATCTGGCACGCCAGCAGCACCCGCCGCGACTTTGAGGACGCGATGACAGCTGCAGGACTTGTCGAGAAGCAGTACATCATCTGGGTGAAGAACGCACCGGTACTCGGACACGCCGACTACCAATGGGCACACGAACCGTGCTTCTATGCGGAAAAAGCGGGACAGAGCGCACACTTCTTCGGAGACAGAGCGCAGAGAACCACCTGGAAGGTAGTCCTCCGCGACGAAGATGGAACGGCGACCGTTCTCTCCGGAGGTGTAGTCCTTACCGACGGAGCCGGAAACAAGCTCTACCTGGCAGACAAGGTGCCGAAAGGCAAGAAAATACGGTATATCCGGCTCTCGGAAGGACGGAGCGTCACGCTGTACTCGACAGAGTGCGACCGTTCCACCGACACGTGGGAGGTCTCACGTGAGACAAAGACCGAGCACCCCACACAGAAACCCGTGGAGCTCGCAGTCAGAGCCATCGACAACAGCACCGAGGCAGGCAGCCTCGTGATCGACTTCTTCGGAGGATCCGGCAGCACACTACGCGGCGCCGAACTCACCGGCAGAAGATGCTACACCACAGAACTCGACCCCAGATACTGCGACGTTATCGTCAACTCCTACGTAAGGCTCACCGGAAACATCGGAGTAACGTGCGAAAGGGACGGAGAAATCCACCAGTACGTAGAGCTCAAAGAGGAGAACGAAAAAGCCAACGGAATCGCGGGGGGGGGGGTACTTGTCAGCCTCTGGAGAGCCGCAAGGCGAGCCTTCCGAGTGATAGCGAGGACGATCCGCCGCAAACTGAATAAAACCCATTGAGGGCAGGCTGGAAACGGTCTGCCCTTTCATTTTTGTAGAAAGGAGGACGCCACATGGCAGAGACGAAAAAGACCACCAAAAAAGCACCCGCCAAGACGTCAACGAAAAAGAAGGCACCGGCGAAGAAGCCGGAACCTGAAATGCCGGAAGACATCTGGGAACAGATCCCCGGCGAGAATGCCGACCAGTATGCAAAATTCTGCGCTTACAGAGACATGGCGTACCAGGACGGCAGGAGACTCAACAAGCGAAGCCTCCGCAGGCTCGCAACGCAGCTGAACCTCAAGGCGGCACGTCCCCTGGAGCTTCTCTCGGTCAAATTCGACTGGACAGCACGGTGCGAGGCTTATGACAAAGACCTCGACTACCGAGCACGGCAGGCGCAGGAAACCGCCGTCATTAAGATGCGCGAGAACCACGCCCTGCTCGCTTCACAGATGATCAAGAAAGCCACCAAGCGCCTCCTGACGATCCCGGAAGAGCAAATCACCGCCTCCGACCTGGTAAGGCTGGCGGACACCGGAGTAAAAATCGAGAGATTGAGCCGAGGCGAAAGCACCGAGAACCAGAACGTCAGCGGCGCCGTTTCACACAAAGGCACCGTCAAGGTATCGGTGGAGACGCAGCACGACCTCTCCTCTCTCTCCGATGAGGAGCTGAATCAGCTTGAACAGCTACTGGGAAAGGTACATTCAAAGTCCGGCGTTTGATGCCGGAGCGCTTCACGCTGCAATCCTGAAGGAGAAGGCGGAGCGCAGCCTTTCAGATTTCATCGTGCAGGCGTGGCCAGTTATCGAACCAGGCACGACATACGTGGACAACTGGCACATCGGACTGATCGCAGAGCACCTGCAGGCGGTAAACGACGGCGAATGCCGGCGCCTTATTATTAACATTCCGCCCCGACACATGAAGTCCATCGAAGCCACCGTCTGCTACCCTGCATGGACGTGGGCGAAGCGCCCAGAGAAGCGCTTCATCAAGGTAAGCTACAGCGACAGCCTCTCACGAAAGCACAACATTCTCACCAGAGACATCATCACCAGTCCGTGGTACCAGGAGAACTGGGGCGAGACGTTCACCCTCAAGGACGACGTCAACCGTCAGAACGAATTCGAGAACAACCACCACGGCATGATGTACAGCACATCCGTCGGCGGCGCTATCACCGGTAACGGTGCCGACGTAATCATCATAGACGACCCGCAGAACCCGCTCATGGCGAACAGCGAGACGGAGCGAGCCAACAGCATCAACTTCTTCAAGAACACGCTCCAGACACGACTGAACGACCCGAAGACCGGCGCCATTATCATCATCATGCAGCGACTGCACGAAAACGACCTCACCGGCTACGTTTTATCGGAAGACCTCGGATACACCCACCTCTGCCTCCCTGCAGAAGCACCGGAGCGCACGGTGATAACGTTCCCGAAGACCGGCAAGACGATCGTCCGGGAAGAGGGCGACATTCTGAACCCGCAGCGCTTCGACCGCGAAGTCCTGGCAGGCTTGAAGAAATCAATGGGAAGCCTGCAGTACGCGGGACAATTCCAGCAGGTACCCGCACCGGCAGAAGGCGTTATATTCAAGCGCGACTGGCTGAACAACTTCTACAGCGACGGAGCGGCACCGAGCACAATGGACATCCAGAGCTGGGACATGGCATTCACCAAGAGCGAAGGATCCGCAAAGGTAGCCGGCTACGTCATGGGACGACACGGCTCGGACATTTACATCAAAGACCTGGTGAACGACAAGATGAGCTTCACCGAATCGGTCGCAGCCGTCCGAACCCTTTCCGGCAAATGGAGCAGAGCCAGAGCGAAGGTGGTCGAGAACAAGGCAAACGGACCCGCCATCGTCGACCTTCTGAAGAAGGAGATCCCCGGCATGGTGGAATTCAACCCGAAGGGCAGCAAGGAAGAACGTGCGATCAGCGTGACGCCATACTTCGAGGCGGGGAATATTCACTTCCCGGACCCGAAGACGCACCCCTGGGTACACGACCTCATAAAAGACCTTCTGATATTCCCGAAGGGCACATTCAAGGACACCGTGGACGCTCTGGTGCAAGGCATCCTCTACCTGATGGATAAGCCGACAACCACCGGACCACCAAAGAGCACGACACTCTCCAAAGAGAGCTACTGGCGCGGAAGATAACCAAAGCATTATACAAGTACGGTGCGAGCATCGGAAAAGCACAGAACAATCCTCGCCTTAACCCTCAAACCTTATACCTTAAACCTTAACCCTCAAATGGGTAACCTTAAACCTTCAATACGGCAAGCGGCACCCTTCCCGGTGCTTTTGCAATATAACAACCCGAAGAAAGGAGGAAACACAATGGCAAACAGCATGAAAGAACTCGGTCGCCTCGGTCAGAAACGATACGGCGGCTTTTTTTACGAGGAATTCCTGAAGGAGCTGCAGGGCAGAAAAGGCATCGCGGTCTACCAGGAGATGAGCGAGAACGACGACGTCGTCGGCGCTATTCTCTTTGCGATCGAAATGCTAATACGCCAAGCAATCTGGGACGTGCAGCCAGGAGGAACCACACCTGCAGACGAAGAAGCGCGAGACTTCGTGCTCTCCTGCATGGACGACATGAGCGACACCTGGAGCGATACCGTCTCGGAAATCCTCTCATTCTTGACCTACGGCTGGAGCGCCCACGAAATCGTCTACAAGCGACGCTGCGGTAAGCGGAAAGACCCGCGCCTTCGCAGTAAGTACACAGACGGTCTCATCGGCTGGCAGAAGCTCCCCATCAGAGCGCAAGAGACGCTCTACGAATGGCTGTACGACGACAACGACAACATCGTCGGTCTGGTACAGAACCCGCCTCCGGACTTCGGACTGATTAACATCCCGATCGAGAAGCTCCTGCTTTTCAAGACCAAGAGCCGCAAGGGTAACCCCGAAGGACGAAGCATCCTGCGAAACGCATACCGCGACTGGTACTTCAAGCGCCGCATTCAGGAGATCGAAGGCATCGGTATCGAAAGAGACCTCGCCGGACTTCCCACAATGACAGCGCCGGAAGGACTGAACATCTGGGACGAAGAAGATCCGGAGATGGTCGCAATGCGAGCAGCTGCAGAGCGCGTCGTTCAAAACATCAGACGCGACAGCCTCGAAGGACTGGTCGTGCCGAACGGCTGGAAGGTGGAGCTTTTGAGCACCGGCGGACGCCGGCAGTTTGACACCAGCGCCATCATCGAGCGCTACGACAGCAGAATCGCCATGACGGTACTGGCGGACTTCATCCTGATGGGACACCAGAGCGTCGGCAGCTTCGCGCTTTCGAGCGACAAAACGAAGATGTTCAGTATGGCGATCGGCTCATACCTCGACATTATCTGCGAAGTTTTCAACAACGTCGCAATTCCCGCCCTTATCGACATAAACGGCGACCATTTCGCAGGCATCACGGACTACCCGCAGCTGACACACGGCGACGTGGAGGACGCGAACCTCGAAAAACTGGGCAACTTCATCAACCAGATGGTAGGATGCGGCGTCTTGATCCCGGACGAAGGTCTGGAAGATTTCGTCAGAGACGCAGCCGGAATGCCGGAACGCCTCGAAGACTGGGACGACAAAGAAGACACGTCGGCCAGCGACGGCGGTACCGACCCGAACGGCAACCAGAAAAACCCCACAAAGCCTCCCAGCTCCAACGTCTCCCCGGATGACGACGACCTCGACACCGAGGAAGAAGACGCAGAAGACCTGGAAAAAGCCAAAAAGGCACGCCAGAGGCTCGGAAGGAAGGCGA
>JAFVWG010000092.1 GCA_017501805.1 Oscillospiraceae bacterium | reverse complement strand
TGAAAAAGGTCAACGACAAGACACTCGGGCGAATCGAGACGCTCAACGAGGTGGTCGAGCAGGCGCCGCGCTTTGCGGAATTTATGGCCACGCTGAAAAAGAACGGCGGACTGGATGCGGATATGGACACGAGGATGGAAGCGCTGCACAATGCGGCGGATATCACCGTGAACTTTGGCCGTGCCGGTACGTGGAGCAAGTTCCTCAACGAATACCTCGTTCCGTTCTGGAATCCCGGAATTCAGGGGTTCAGCAAAATGGTGCGCACGGCCACGGAGACGAAGGGGCTTCTCCCGTGGGGGACGCTTGTTGCAAAGGGAGCACTGCTCGGTGTTGTGCCGAGGATCCTGAATGCAATGCTCTACCACGACGATGAAGAGTGGGAAATCATCGACGACCGCACGAAGGATGCATACTATCTCTTCAAGCTGGAACAGGGAAAATGGATCAAGATCCCGAAAGGCAGAGTGCTTTCCGTGATCGGAGCGGGAGCTGCCCGGCTCGGAGAAGCGCTGAAGGGCGAAGATGTTGACCTCTCGGAGTTCCTTGAGTTCACGGCAACGCAGACCGCACCTTCCGATCCGCTCAACAACAACATCTTTGCAGCGTGGACGAAGACGAAGCTCTTCGACTCGGAAGATCCGGGCGAAACCTGGTACGGCGGGGATATCGAGAGCCAGCGCCTGCGCGGCTACGCGCCCGGCGAGCGGTACGATCAGCGAACGGATGTTATCTCCCGCTGGATCGGCAAGCAGCTGAATATTTCGCCGAAGAAACTCAACTACCTGTTCGATCAGTATTCCGGTGTGGTCGGCGATGTGCTGCTTCCGATCTTTACTCCGGCGAATGACAAGGGCGTGCTGTCCGGCGTGAAAGGGATGTTTGAAAATGCCTTCTCGATCAATCCGACCGTCAGCAACAAGCTCTCCGGGGAGTTCTACGATCAGCTGGACGAACTGGAGTTTGCAAAGAATGTGGACGATGCGACCGGCGCGGATCGGGTGATTTACCGATTCTGGAACAAGAACGGCAGCGTGATCGGCGAGATCAACAAGTCGATTCGGGAAATCGAGGCAGACACTTCGCTGAGCAACGAGGAAAAGCGGGAACGGCTGCAGGTGCAGCACGGGCTTCGGAATGTGGCGATCCGGCAGGCGCAGGAGAATCTGCCCAAGTACCGGGAAGTGACGGCGAAGTACTACGAAAAGGCATCCAAACTGCCCGAGGATGATCGGCAGGAATACGCCTACAGAATGGCGAACCGGGATGTGCTCGGCGCGGAAACAGCGCTGCGGATCTACGACAAGTCCGTTTATGCCAAGGCGCAGAAACTTTCGGAGGCAGGCGTGTCCTATGACGATTCGTTTGACGTCTACTTCGCGATGAAGGATGCCGCCCGGGACCTGAAGGGCTACGCAAAATCGAATGCGGAGCGGGATGCGATCCGCAAGGCGAAGATCGACGAGGAGGATAAGATCTCGCTCTATCAGACTTTCACCGACACCAAGAACGGACGGGATGACGACATAGAGCGGTGCTCTGCTGCCGGACTGACGTTCGATCAGTTCCTGGAAGCGCAGAACCGATATGCAGAGATCAACGCGAAGGATGAAAAGGCGAGCCGTAAAACGATCGAGTTCTCCAGATGGATCAACGGTCAGAACTTCAAAGATGAGCAAGCTGCTGCTCTGAGAGAATCCTTCCGCTTCTTCTCGATGGATCCTGCGGACGTGACCCAGTATGACAAGCTCCTTGCAAAGGGCGTGGATGATGATCGGGCGTATGACCTGGCGCTGAAACACGAGCAGCTGAAAGAAACCCTCCGGGATTTCGATGCAGATGGAAACGGAAGCTACAAGCACGCGGAGGTCCGTGCGGCGCTGGATTCGATGGACATCACGCCGGAAGAGCGTGCGGAGCTCTGGGCGATGCAGACCGGGAAAAGCAAGGCGAGCTTCTGGGAACTGTCTGCGCCGAAGAGAAGATCGCTGAAGAAACCGGAGCTGAAGTTGAAGGAGCTTAAACTTCCTGCGCCGGGGAAGGGGAAGAATCTGAAGAAACCCAAACTGAAGCTGGAAGATCTTGCCCTCCCATCACCCGGACGGAAATGATAAAATGCTAACGAAAATGCTAATGCCTTGCAAAAAACACAGTATTACTAGCGGTTTTGCCGTTTTGTACAAGGGTTCGAATCCCTCATCCCCTGCCAGAAAGAAACGACAATTTTCGACAGAAGATTGTCGTTTCTTTTTGTTCTTTTCACTTTTCTCTTTTCGTTCTTCTCTCTTCTCTCAAATTGTCGTTTCCAGAGAAAAGATAAGAGAGAAGAGATAAAAGAAAAGGTAGCTTTGCGCCGCAAAGCATTGAATTATGATTTCGATTGCTTACTCTCACTTGCTGAAGAAATTAAGAGAATACAAAAACAAGCAAAAATATCTTTTTCATAGCCCATAGCCAGAAAAAAGACCTTGTCGAAAGACAAGGTCTTTTTTCAGCTAAATCCACCCTTACGAGTGAGTGAAATCGTCTTCGACGATGAAATCCAACTTTGTTGGACGAAATCCGCCTCGACAGCGGATGGGTGGATTTCATTTCATCCGAGGCATAAGCCGAAGATTTCATCAGCGCAGCTGAGAACGATTTCACGGAACGCTTCTTCCCAAGAACGTCTCAGGGCGTTCTTTTTTTGCATCCTGCGCACAAGGACGTTTGTTGACGCGCTGCGGAGAATATGGTAAAATTTTGAGGAAATATTTGAAGTTTTGCGTGGGAGGGCTACGCTATGAAACTGCCGCTTATGAAATTTACCGCAGCCGGAGATATGCTGATCCAAAGGCTGATCTCGACGGAGTACAAAGGCTTTGCGGAGGTACGCGATTTTATCCTGCGTGGTGACGCCCGCTTTTTCAATTTTGAGTCGATTATCTACCGCGAGGGCATCTGGGGCAACTCCTTCAACGGCGGCTCGTTCCACAATTCCGATCCCCGCACGCTCGCGATCGCGAAAGAATACGGCTTCAATATGCTGAACTTCGCAAACAACCATACCTTCGACTGGGGCTACGGCGGCCTTCTCTCCACGCTGGACGCGCTGAAGCAGACGGATTTCGTCCACGCGGGCGTCGGTATGAACCTCGATGAAGCTGCCGCGCCCGCCTATCTCGACTGCGCCGAGGGCAGAGTTGCGCTGATCTCCATGGCGTCCACGATCGCAGATCCCGCCGCTATGGCGGGACGCCAGTCCCGACGCGTTCCCGGACGCCCTGGCGTGAACGCGCTGCGCACCGAGTCCTACCTTGAGGTCACGCCCGAGCAGTACGCCGCCGTCAAAGCCATTGCGGAGGACAGCGGCATCAATGCCGACCGCACCATTCTTCGCGCGGAGGGCTATGTGTCCCTGCAGGATGAGGGCGAGGTCGATCTGGGAGGCAAGCTCTCCTTCCGCCTCGGAACGGAGACGAAGCACCGTGTCAGCCTGAACGAAAAAGATATGAAGCGGCTGGAACACGCGATCACCGAGGCGAAGGCACAGGCGGATTATATTCTTGTCAGCATTCACAGTCACGAGGTCTCCGGCAATGCCAAAGAGAATCCCGCGGACTTCCTTGTGGAATTTGCCCACCGTGCGATCGACCTCGGCGCACACGCCGTCCTCGGTCACGGTCCGCATCTGCTGCGCCCTGTGGAAATTTACAAGGGCTATCCCATTTTCTACTCCCTCGGCGATTTTATGCTCCACAACGAGAGCGTGACCTTCGCGCCGGAGGACATCTACGAAAAATACGGACTCACCTCCGACGATCCTCTGTGCGAGGTCTATAAGAAGCGCTCCCGCAATTACACAGTCGGTCTTCTGACAGACTGCCGTATGATGGAGGCGGTCATTCCGTACTTCGAGATGGAGGATGGAAAGCTGACCAAATTGGAGCTGCTTCCGATCGAACTCGGCTTCGGTCAGCCGCGCTACCGCCTCGGAAATCCGAGTGCCTGCACGGATCGCGGCATTTTGGAGCGTTTGGCGGAGATGTCACGCCCGTACGGCACGGAGATCACCGTCGATGCCGACGGCATCGGACACGTTACGCTGAAATGAGGTTATGGCAATGACGAACGCAAGCGCTGCCCGACGGGCGAAAGAAAAAGAAACGGAGCTGATCGCCCTGCGGCGAGAGCTGCACCGCGTCCCGGAGATCGGCGGCACACTGCCGCAGACGAAGAAAATCGTCTGTGAGCGGCTGAGCGCACTCGGCATTCCCTTTTTTCTTGATCCGGAGGACGACGGCGTTGTTGCCGAGATCCGCGGGGGAGCGGGGAAAACGATCGCGTTCCGCGCCGATATGGACGCGCTGCATATGGAAGAAGAGACTTCCGTTCCCTTCCGCTCCTGCCACGCAGGGAAGATGCACGGCTGCGGACACGATGCGCACACCGCTATCCTGCTGACCGCTGCCGCGATCCTGCAGGAAAACCGCGAAAAGCTTTCCGGCACGGTGCGTCTGATCTTCCAGTCCGGCGAAGAGACCGGCACCGGCGCGAAGGCGATGCTTCGCCGCGGTGCGCCGGAGGGCGTGGATGCTCTGTGTGCTCTGCACGTGGGCGATCTCGCAGGGGAAAATCACGCCGCGGGCGACCTGATCATTCTGCCCGGTCCTGTCAGCGCGGGAAAAGATAAATTCACGATCACCGTAAGGGGGAAGGGGACGCATTCCGCATTCCCGGAAAAGGGAGTTGATCCGATCCTTGTCGCTGCCCGCATCGTGAGTGCCTGCGAGGAGATCTCCGCGCGCGAACTGCCGGCAGGAACTGCCGCCGTGCTGAGCTTCGGCAGCTTTCAGGCGGGCAAGGATCACAACACGATCCCCGAGACTGCCGTGCTGAAGGGCAGCATCCGCGTGCAGGACGAGGCGACCCGTGACCGCGTCGGCAAGCGTCTTGTCGAGATCGCAGAGAATATTGCTTCGGCGTTCCGCGCAAGTGCGGAGGTCGACCTGAAAAAAGGCTCGCGCACCGTGATGAACGATCCCGCGCTTGCAGCCTTTGTCGCGCGGACGGCTGCCGAAACGGTCGGGGAGGAGAAAGTCAAAACCGCGCTTTCCTCCGCGCTGATGGGCTCGGATGACTTTGCAAACTACGCCGCGATCGTTCCCTCGGTGTACTACTTCCTGCACACCAACAACAAAGAAAAAGGCATCGTCGAGGCGAATCACAGCCCCCGCTTCGATTTGGATGAATCCGTCCTCTGGGAGGGCGTGGCGGTGACCGTTGCGCTCGCCGAGGCGTATTTGCAATAAACCGGTGCATAAAAACTCCCCGCCCATATCCTTGGGCGGGGAGCTGCGTGATTTGACGGGGTTATGCTCCTTGATATAATCTCTGTGCATACGCCCCCACCGACCAATAGGTCTGGTTTCCTCCGGTAAACGAATATCGGGAATATAGTAATC
>JAFVWG010000091.1 GCA_017501805.1 Oscillospiraceae bacterium | reverse complement strand
TCGGCTTTGAGAACCATTCCGGCAGGACCTACCTCTGTGACGGCGTCGAGCCGCTGGGAACGGTGCTCAAGGGTCACGGCAACAACGGCGCGGACGGCACGGAGGGCGCACGGTACAAGAATGTCTTTGCCAGCTACTCGCACGGCTGCCTGCTGCCGAAAAACCCCGTCCTTTGCGATTATATCCTCGAAACGGCGCTCAGAACGAAGTACGGCAAAGCGGAGCTTGCGCCGCTTGATGATAAGCTGGAAAATCTCGCGCACGAAGCAATGCTCAAAAGACTTCTGTAAAAAATAACCGGCAGCGTACGAAAATACGCTGCCGGTTTTCTGTATATCAGAGCGTTCCCCAGGAATTGAGGTACTTTTTCTGCGCGTCGGTCAGAACATCGATGTTCTTTCCGGAGGCGTTCAGCCAGCGCTTTGCGACCTCTGTGTCGATCTCCTGCGGCACGGCGTGCACGGCGGGGGAGAGATCGCGGTGCTTTGTCAGATGTGCCGTAGACAGCGCCTGAATGGCAAAGGACATATCCATAATTTCTACAGGATGACCGTCGCCGGACGCCAGATTCACGAGCCGTCCGTCCGCGAGGACGAACACAGTCTTTCCGTTTGCAAGGACATAGCCCTTCGTCACGTCCGTGCGTCCCGGGATCGTGGCCGATGCGTTCTTTTCAAGCCACTCGACGTCGATCTCCACATTGAAGTGTCCGCCGTTGGCGAGGAGCGCGCCGTCGCGCATCTCGCCAAAATGCTTCGGCGTGATGACATCGCGGCAGCCGGTTGCGGTGATGAAGACATCGCCGAGCGGTGCGGCTTCGTCCATCGTCATAACATCAAAGCCGTCCATGACCGCCTCGATCGCCTTGACCGGGTCGATCTCCGTGACGATCACACGGGCGCCGAGTCCCTTTGCGCGCATTGCGATGCCGCGTCCGCACCAACCGTAGCCCGCGACAACGATCGTCTTGCCTGCAACGATGAGGTTGGTCGCGCGGTTGACGCCGTCCCATACGGACTGTCCCGTGCCGTAGCGGTTGTCGAAGAAATGCTTGCACTGTGCGTCGTTGACGTCGATCATCGGGAAGCGAAGCGCCTTTTCGCGCTCCATAGCAAGCAGACGCACGATGCCCGTGGTCGTCTCCTCACAGCCGCCGATCAGCTTCGGGATCAGATCCTGCCGCTGCAGATGCAGTGCGCCGACAAGGTCACCGCCGTCATCTATGATGAGATCCGGCTTCGAGTCCAGAACGGCGAGGACGAATCTGTCGTAGTCCGCCTTTGAACAGCCATGGATGGCGTGCACGTCCATTCCTTCGGCAAGCGCCGCCGCGACGTCGTCCTGCGTGGAGAGGGGGTTGCAGCCGGTGACGTGCACTTCTGCACCGCCGCGCTGCAGCAGACGGCAGAGGTTTGCGGTCTTCGCTTCGATATGCAGGGAGACGGCGACCGTCAGTCCCGCGAGGGGGCGATCCCTATCAAAATCCGCGGCGATGGACTGCAGCAGCGGCATATAGCGCCACGCCCACGCCATTTTCCGTTCGCCGGACGGCGCAAGGGACCGATCTAAAACTTCGCTCATGGTATTCCTCCGTTCGGATGCTTTTTTCGACAGTATAGCACACAGATGCACTTTTGTAAAATCAAGCAATTACATTTGATTTATACTTGCTTTTTGGGGAAAGTACAGTAAGATGAGTACAGGGTAAGAATGCGTGACCGGAGGACTGCAGGATGAAAAGATGGAATGTAAGCGACTACGGCGCCTGTTTTTCCGACAAGCTTCAGACGGAAAAATTTCAGAAGGCGATCGATGACTGCTTCCTTGCCGGCGGCGGCAGAGTGGTCATTCCCTGCGGCGTTTATGTGATCGGCGATATTCGTCTGCGCAGCCGTGTTGAGCTGTATCTTGAATCCGGCGCCATCGTTATGGGCAGCCGCGATCCGGAAGATTATAAC
>JAFVWG010000090.1 GCA_017501805.1 Oscillospiraceae bacterium | reverse complement strand
TGGGAATCTCTCTCCCGCGAAGAGGCGATCGCGATGTTCCTCCGCTGCTATAAGGGACTGAACGAATACTACTTCTACGTCAAGAACGCTAAGGTCGTCGCCTACTCAGGTTCCGGCAATGTCACAATGGTCGGCGACGTCGTTGTCAGCGACACGAGCGCGCAGATGTCCGTCAAGGCGGCGCAGCTCCGCGTCCGCAGCACCCCCTCGACGAACGGCTCGGTCCTCGGAACACTCACAAGCGGCGCTTCCGTCACGGTAACGGGCGTTTGCTCGAATGGCTGGATGCGGATCGGCTATGCGGGAAAAACCGGCTATGTCGCCGGTGAATACCTTGTGCCGAAGGGCAGCGCGCCCGCGCCCTCGATCCCCGCTAATACAAAAGCAAGTGAAAAAGCCATTTCTCTCGCCAATCAGGCGCTGCAGTATGTCGGCTATCGCTATGTTTACGGCGGCAAGTCCCCCTCCTCCGGCTTTGACTGCTCCGGGCTTGTCTACTATGTCTACCGAACGCTCGGCGGCATCCCGATGAACCGTGTCGCGGACGACCAGATGGATCAGGGCAAGCCGGTAGACCGGAACAATCTTCTGGCGGGCGACCTCGTTTTCTTCGGTCGCGGCAATTACTCCGACCACGTCGGCATTTACATCGGTTCGAATAACTTCGTACATGCATCCAATCCGCGAAGCGGCGTCCGCGTCTCCTCTATGAGCGAGACGTATTACGCAAAGAAATACCTCGGTGCAAGACGCGTCACGGACTGATCTGCGGCAAATACGGCTTTCCATCACGATCCTGCGTCAGATTGACGCAGGATCGTCCGTTTACGGAGCAGGAACGAAAGAAGCAAAGGAACGGAAGCGCGTTGTCGTCCACTTCACCTGTCGGAATGCAGTACTCCCAACCACCGCCGCATCGTTTCGCACAAAACGCCAGAGGCGGCGCCTCACTGTACGCCTCCGGCGGAAGATAGCCCTCCCGCAGAACGGTAAAAGCAAAACAGCCTTCTTTTGCCTGCGCGGAGCGCTGCGAGATACGCCCGCGAAGCGTTTGATCCCTGAACAGTCCAAGCGGGAGCACTCCATCCTGTCGGCAGAGAAACAGACGCACAAAGCCGCCCGGCTCCCGAAAAAGCGACGCCCGATATTCAAAGTACAGACCTGCCCGCTCCCACGAGACCTCACCGATCCGCTCCCGAAACAGATATATCGGAAAAATCATAAAAGAACACCTCCCGCAAGCCTATGCGGGAGGTGTTTTGTTTAGAAGTTACGGTCTACGAATGAGGATCTGTGCAGTCTCCGTGGCGCGCAGCACCGTGGAGGCGGTCGCGATATACAGATGGTTGACCTCAAGCAGAGCCTGTGCACTCACAGACGTGCCGGAGGCGGTATCCGTCAATGTCGCCGAGCCGCAGTCCAGAACGCCGGACAGAACGAGAAACTCGCTGCCGGTCGGCGCGGTGTAGGATGTGCCCGCCGCGACCGTCACGGTCGTATGGGTCGGCTGAACATTTTGCTGATTCGCCGCCGCTGACTTGACCGCTTCGACCTGTTTCGTCATCTTTTCCGTCTGGGAAGCAGCCGCCTGCTGCAGCTTTGCATCCAGCTCGGAAAGAATCCCGGTGCGGTATGCACCGTTCAGATAGCCGAGCGAGACAAGCGGATCGGACGCGGTATCGTCCGCACCGATCACGGAGACGCCGAGCAGCAGCGCAGCCAGCAGCATAGCGGGCAAAACGATGCGCCATATTCTGAATTTTCGTTCCATTGCAGCACCTACTTTCGCGCGTTTAAGAACATTCTAGCACATTTGTGCGGCGCTTGCAACGAAGAATCATCCGCGCAGACCGAAACTCACGGCGATCGCCTCGTCGACCTTCCCCATCATCGAGTCGCTCAGACAGCCCATATGCTCCCGCAGACGGCGCTTGTCGATCGTGCGGATCTGCTCAAGCAGCACCACGGAATCCCTTGACAGACCGACGGAGTTACCCGGCAGATTGATGTGGGTCGGCAGCTTTGCCTTCCCTGTTTTGCTGGTGATCGCCGCCGCGATCACAGTCGGAGAGTGACGGTTTCCCATATCGTTCTGCACAATGAGGACCGGTCTCGTCCCTCCCTGTTCGCTTCCGACGACCGGGCTCAGGTCCGCGTAATAAATATCGCCACGTTTGATCATTGCATCCATTTGCTTCACACTCCGAGAAAGGATCTTCCGAACAGCTTCGAAAACATCCTTATTCTCCCACGGTGCGGCAGTTCTTATACCGAGCCTGCCGCGTCCCTCCCAGACAGCCTATGCCGAAAAGAAGCGACTCGTGACGAATCTGCGTCACGAGTCGGTCTCGAAGGAAAAATCACGGAATTGTACTGTCAGCGCGCGTCTGCCATCCGCACCGCTGACCTCACCAACAGTCGGAACGCCGTCGTCGAACCAGGTATCTACGATCAGCTTTTCATCGTCGTAGCCCTTTTGTATCGTCGCACGGACCGCCTTCTCATCCTTGGACGCAAAGAGGATCTCATCGCTCTGCCATGCGCTTCCGAAGAGCCACGGAACGGAAAGTGGAGCGAGATTTCCGCCGGAAAGATCGCCGTACTCCAGGATCGCGCCGTCGAAGCTCACCGTGGCCGCATCCCCGGAACAGCGCCCCCGGATGCCGGAGATCTCATCGGGCTTCAGTACCGTCAGCTCTCCGTATCCGTCCCGATAGACGCATTGCAGGGTAAAGGCATAGAGATACTCCCCGTAATCCGCGGTCACGTCCGCAACAAACGAACAGCCGCCCGCAGAAAGAAGATTCTGCCGAAAATCAAGTGTCTTTTGCATCGCATCCTGTTCCGCAGAGCAGCCTGTCAGCAAGAGGAGTGCTGCGGCAAACACAGCCGCGAAGGATCTTCGCAAACATATCCCTCCGTCAAGGTAAGATTCTCGGAAGCGCCGTGATCATATCGCTCGGCAGCATAGCATACTGCCCCAGCCGCTCTGCACATAGATCCCCCGCGCGTCCGTGGAGCCATACGGCGGCAGACGCCGCATCAAAGGGATCGATCCCCTGTCCGAGCAGAGCCGTCATAAGTCCCGCGAGCACATCTCCGCTGCCGCCGGTCGCCATTCCGGGGTTTCCCGTTGTGTTGATCCGCGTGCTCCGTCCGTCCGTCACGACAGTGGCGTGACCCTTGAGCACACAGATCGCACGCAGCTCCCGGGCAAGGCATTCCGCGGCTGTCTGCCGCCCAAGCGATGCAAGCGTGTCGCTGAGCCGGGCAAATTCGCCCACGTGCGGCGTGAGGATCACAGGACAGGCGCATTCCCGCAGGACATCCTTATGCGGCGCAAGAACATTTATTCCGTCCGCGTCCAAAACAACGGGAACGCGGCTTTTCTCCAGCACCGTCCGAACGGCTGTCAGCACGCCGTCCGAACGTCCCAGACCCGGACCGATCAGAACGGCATCCATCC
Organism: Oscillospiraceae bacterium; assembly: GCA_017501805.1. Lineage (GTDB taxonomy): Bacteria > Bacillota > Clostridia > Oscillospirales > Oscillospiraceae > RGIG3566. The sequence continues at coordinate 3,414 of JAFVWG010000090.1, read as the reverse complement.
CCTCTAATCGCTTTGCAATTTCTTCGGAAGCCGCTTCGGAGAGCTTTCCATCCTCCGCAGGAAGCGGAAACACGATCGCCTCCGGCTGCGAGGACGCTGCAAGGATCGGATAGACAGACTCCGGCACGCCGAGAAACACCAGTCCCGCTCCGCCGCGCAATGCAGCCGACGCTGCCAGCCGCGCCGCGCCGGTAAACCCTACGCTGCCGCACAGCAGCAGGACCTTTCCGCAGTCTCCCTTATGAGCGGTAACGCTGCGCTTCGGCAATACGCCGCGAAGAACGCGCCGCGTGATTTTTTTCACATATTTCATAGAATCAGCTCCGTTTCGTTACCTTTATTATATCTGCGAGAAGAAAGAGTTGCAAGTTTTCGAAAAATGTGCTATAATCCCCGCGTTAAAGGCGAAGATCGGGCTGTCGGAGCTGCAAAAAACGGCATACAGAGAGGATGGGGTGCTGAAAACCATCCGCCGTGCATCTCGGGCTTTCTCCCGTGAGCCGCGCTTCTGAACGAAGAGTAGGAAGCGCCGGGGCGTCCCGTTACAGGCGAAGAGTGCGCGTTTACGCGAATGCGGGTGGTACCGCGGAAGCTTGGTCTTTCGTCCCCTTGTCGGGAGGAAAGGCTTTTTTCTTTTTCAAAAGCACAAAAAAGGAGAATGAAACATGAAGCAGCAGTTGGAGCAAATCCGTCAGTCGACGCTGGATGCGCTCGCAAAAGTAAAGGATCTCAACGATCTCGAAGAGATCCGCGTCCGCGTCCTCAGCAAGAAGGGCGAACTGACCGCGATCCTCAAGCAGATGGGCAAGCTCTCCGCCGAGGAGCGTCCCGTTATGGGACAGCTCGCCAACAACGTCCGTTCCGACGTGGAAGAGATGCTGGAAAAGAAAGCGCAGGAGCTTCGCTCCGCCGCGCTGGAAGCACGTCTGCAGGAAGAGGCACTGGATGTCACCATCCCCGGAAAGCCTGTTGAGATCGGTCACAAGCACCCGATGAACAAGGCGCTCGACGAAATCAAGGAGATCTTCATCGGCATGGGCTTCTCCGTTGTCGAAGGTCCCGAGATCGAGCTGGCTGAATACAACTTCACCCGTCTGAACACGGAAGAGGGTCATCCCGCCCGCGACCGCAGCGACACCTTCTACTTCACGGATGACGATTCCGTTCTTCTCCGCACGCAGACCTCCCCGATGCAGATCCGCGTTATGGAGCAGATGAAGCCGCCCATCCGCATCATCGCCCCCGGACGCGTCTTCCGTAAGGACGAAGTCGACGCGACCCATTCCCCGATGTTCCATCAGATCGAAGGACTTGCCGTGGATGTGGGCATCACGATGTCCGACCTCAAGGGCGCACTGGAGCTGTTCGCCAAGCAGCTCTACGGTCAGGATGCCGTTATCCGCTTCCGTCCGCACCACTTCCCCTTCACCGAGCCGAGCTGCGAGGTCGACGTGCAGTGCTTCGAGTGCCACGGCGCGGGCTGCCGCACCTGCAAGGGCGAGGGCTGGATCGAACTGCTCGGCGCAGGTATGGTGCACCCGAAGGTCCTCGCCGGCTGCGGCATCGATCCCGAGGTCTATTCCGGCTTTGCCTTCGGCATCGGTCTGGAACGCGCAGCGATGCGGCGCTTCTGCATCCCCGATATGCGTCTGGTGTACGAAAACGACGTTCGTTTTCTCACCCAGTTTTGAGAAAGGAGCGTAAACTATGAATCTCTCCAGAAAATGGCTCAGTGAGTTCGTCTCCATTCAGGCAGACGATAAAGAATACGCAGATGTAATGACCATAGCCGGTCAGAAGGTCGAGACCACGGAGCGGATGGACGCCGAGATCAAAAATGTGGTCGTCGGCAAGGTGCTCTCTATGGAGCATCATCCCGATTCCGACCATCTCTGGATCTGCAAGGTGGACGTCGGCACAGCCGCTCCCCTGCAGATCGTTACCGGCGCACAGAACGTGAACGTGAACGACCTTGTTCCCGTCGCGCTGGACGGCTCCTGCCTCCCCGGCGGCGTGAATATCAAAACCGGTGCGCTGCGCGGCGTCACCTCCGAGGGTATGCTCTGCTCCTTCGGCGAGCTCGGTCTCACGCAGAACGATCTTCCCGGCGTGTTTGCCGATGGCATCTGGATCATGAACGACGAGGAATGCACCGTCGGCGAGGATGTGAATCTCGTCATCGGCAATGACGACAGCATCGTGGAATTTGAGATCACCAACAACCGTCCCGACTGCTACAGCCTCATCGGTCTCGCCAGAGAGACCGCGGCTGCCTTCAACGTCCCGATGCAGCACCACACCCCCGTTGTCAAGGGCGGTGCGGAAGGTGATCTGAGCAAGCTTCTCAATGTCGAAGTCCCCGCTGAGGATCTCTGCCGCCGCTATACCGCGCGTATGGTCCGCAATGTGAAGATCGCTCCCTCGCCGAAGTGGATGCGCCAGCGCCTTCGCAGCGCAGGCATCCGCCCGATCAACAACATCGTCGACATCACCAACTACGTGATGGTCGAGTACGGTCAGCCGATGCATGCATTCGACTACCGCTATGTGCAGGACGGCACCATCATCGTCCGCCGTGCCGAAGCCGGTGAAACGCTCACCACGCTCGACGGCAATGTGCGCAGCCTCACGCAGGATATGCTCGTCATTGCGGATGCAAACCGCGCTGTCGGTCTTGCAGGCATTATGGGCGGTGAAAACAGCGAGATCGTCGACGACACGACCGACGTTGTCTTTGAATCCGCAAACTTTGACGGCACTTCGATCCGTCAGACCGCGCTTGCCCTCGGTATGCGTACGGACGCTTCCGCGAAGTTCGAGAAGAACATCGACGTGATGCTCACCCTCCCTGCGGTTGACCGCGCCTGTGAACTGGTCGAGCTGCTCGGAGCGGGCGAGGTCGTGGACGGCACGATCGACGTGCTCAACTATGTTCCCGAGCCCGTCACCCTGAAGCTTGAGCCCGAAAAGATCAATGCCCTGCTCGGCACGGAGATTTCCGCCGCAGAGATGGAAGACTACCTGCGCCGTATGGAAGTGCCTGTGGAAAACGGCATGGTTCAGGTTCCCTCCTGGCGTCCCGATCTGCGCTGCATGGCGGATCTGGCCGAAGAAGTCGGACGTCTGTACGGCTTTAACAAGATCGCGACCACGCCGCTGCGCGGTACGACCACGCAGGGCGGCTACAGCGATCTGCAGAAGCTGGAAAATACGCTCTGCGAAGAGGCACGCGGTCTCGGCTACAATGAGATCATCACCTACTCCTTCGTCTCGCCGTCCAGCTTCGACCTTGTCCGCATCCCGCAGGATTCCCCGCTCCGCAGCTGCATCCGCATCCAGAACCCGCTCGGCGAGGACACTTCCGTGATGCGCACGATCGCCCTGCCTTCGATGCTGGAGATCCTCGGTCGGAAC
>JAFVWG010000089.1 GCA_017501805.1 Oscillospiraceae bacterium | reverse complement strand
GTCGCTGAGCCTTGCGCTGTTCCCGTCCATCGAGCGCTATCTCAAGGATCGCTCCAATCACTTCGAGTTCCACGTGGAGCTGGATAACCCCCGCCACCTGCAGAGCTTTGCCGCCACCATCCGTCAGCTCGGTATGCGCATCGATGATATTGAGGTCAACCCCGCCTACGCCGGCTCGGGACTCAGCGTCTACTCGATCGCGATCTCCATCAGCTCGCAGGAGCTCCGTAAGTATAAAACGCACGAGCAGATCATCGAGGCGCTCAACACCCTCGAGTACGTCCACCACATCGAAGAGATCCGCTGAATTTCATGCAGGAAACAACAAACCACCGGCTCCGCCGGTGGTTTTCTTTATGTGAGCCGGAAGCGTTCTCCCGCGTCTTGGCTCTCCCTATGGGCGCGCGAAGCGTGCGCCGCGGTAGTGAATGATATGCCGGTGGCATATCAGAGCCGCAGCGAGACGGATGAGGTCTCCCGCCTTGCCTCTCCCTATGGGAGAGGTGGCTCGCGTAGCGAGACGGAGAGGGAAAACAACACCCTCTCAGTCACCTGCGGTGACAGCTCTCCCAAAGGGAGAGCCAAGAACACAGCCACAGAATTCCCCCGCAGCAATTCAGAAGCACCGCCGTAGGGATGGGCATTGCCCATCCGCCTGCCGAAGGCAGTATCTAAATCCGTGCCGCAGGCACACCGCAACTATTCCCTCTTCACTCTTCCCTATTCACTCTTCACTACCGCCACAAGGCGACAGAAAAGCCTCCCTTTCGGGAGGCTTTTCCTGCAATTCCAGTTGGTTTTACATCCCCATATCTTCCCCGACGAGGATGACGTGGGTGCGTTCCTCAACTCTGCTCAGCCGCGTCACGACGAGGTTCGTGCAGATGCAGTCCGGGCTGACGCAGTCCGCGCAGCGGCCGGTGCGGCGGCAGGGGCTCTCGCCCGGGAATCTCTGTGCGTTCATCGGCGCGGCGTAGTGCCGCACGCGCGAGATCGCGCTCTCCAGATCGGCGGTCACCTTGTTCATTCCCGCAACAACGATGACCTTCTTCGGTCCGAAGATCAGCGCGGAGACGCGGTTTCCGAGCCCGTCCACATTCACGAGGCAGCCGTCCTCCGTGATGGCGTTGCTGCTCATCAGGAACACGTCGGCAAGCTGTGAGGCGTACATCGCCTCCAGCTGAGCATCGCGCGTCGGCGCGCTGTCGCGGTCAAAGAGCGGCTGACCCTTCTCGCGGAGCGTCTGCTTCACGCCGAGCGCGTTCACCGTCTCCGAGCCGCCCCAGCCGACGGACGCACCCTCGGGGATCAGCGCAAGCACCGCTTCCTTTGCCTCCTGCACCGTAGCGCAGAACTGTGCGCCGAAGCGCCGTCTGCGCAGAGCAGCCACAAGCTGCTCCGCGGATTTTTTATACATGTCTTCTCTTGGTGTTGCCATCGTTCGATATCCCCCTCACATATTGATCCACGCCCTCGAACTGCGATTCGTAGAGCTTTCGGTAGAAGCCTCGTTGCTCCATCAGCTGCTCGTGCGTTCCCTGCTCGACCACGTTGCCGTCCCGCACCACGAGGATGTTGTCCGCGTGGCGGATGGTGGAAAGCCTGTGCGCGATCACAAAGCAGGTGCGGTCCTTCATCAGCTCGCGCATCGCGCTCTGGATGCGCCGCTCCGTCTGCGTGTCCACGTTGGAGGTGGACTCGTCCAGGATCAGCATCTTGGACGGGCAGAGCATCGCGCGGGCGATGGTGAGCATCTGCTTCTGCCCCTTGGAGATGCCCGTGCCGCCGAATTTCAGCACCGTGTCGTAGCCCTTGGGCAGCGACATAATAAACCTGTGGATGCCCGCAGCCTTTGCCGCGGCAACGACCTCTTCCATCGTTGCATCCTGCTTTCCGTAGGCGATGTTTTCAAACACCGTGCCGTGGAAGAGCCAGGTCTCCTGCAGCACCATGGAGTAAGCGCCGCGCAGAGACGAACGCGTCAGCCTGCGCGTCTCGTTCCCGTCCACGCGGATCTCGCCGGAGTCCACATCGTAAAAGCGCATCAGCAGATTGATGATCGTGGTTTTTCCCGCTCCGGTCGGTCCGACGATCGCAAGCAGCGATCCCGGCGGCGCGTGCAGATCCAGTCCGTGCAGGATGCGGCGGTCGGGCGTGTATCCGAATTCCACGTCCTGCATCACAACGTCGCCCCGCACATCCGCAAGCTCGACCGCATCGGGCTCGTCCGCCTTCTCCGGCTCTTCGTCCAGCAGCTCGAATACGCGCTCCGCCGCGGCGAATGCCGCCTGCAGGTCACCGTAAAGCGTGCTGATCTCGTTGATCGGCCCGTTGAAGCGTCTGGCATACTGGATAAACGCGGCAATGTCGCCGAGCGCGGCGATGCCGCGGAAGAGCATCAGTCCGCCGAAGATGCTGACCATCGCCTGCGAGAGGTTGCTCATGCACATCATCGTCGCTCCCGTTGCGGAGGCGCAGCCCGTCGCCTTTGCCGTCGCCATAGCGGCGGCGTCGTTCTTTTTCCGGAAGCCGTCAATGATCTGCTTCTGTCTGCCGTAGGCGCGGATGGTCTTCTGACCGCCGACCATCTCCTCCGCGTAGCCGTTCATCTCGCCCATACAAATGCTCCGCTTGCGGAACAGCGTGCGGACATACTTGGTAATGAAGCGCACGAAAAGCACCGAGATCGGCACCGTCACGCAGAACACCAGAAGCAGCTTCGGAAGGATCGACGCCATCATAACGATCGAAAAGACGATCGTGAAGAAGCTGACCACGATCTGCAGCACATCGTGTGCGAGCGAGGTATGCACCGTGTCGATGTCATAGGAGATCACGCTGAGGATATCGCCCGTCTGCCGCACATCGAAATAGCCGACAGGCAGGGTCGTCAGCTTGTTGAACACATCTCTGCGCAGCTGGTAGGAAACCCTTCTGCTGAGCAGCAGCGTCGTCCGGTTGACAAGATAGTTGAACACGGCGACCAGCACATACATAACAAGCATCAGTCCGCAGAAAATGTAGACGGAGCGGAAATCCACACCCCCCGCCGTGTCACCGATCGCGTTGATCGCCATGCCGGAAAGCTTCGGTCCGACCAGCGAGCAGGCGCTTTCCAGCAGCATCAGGATCAGCGCGCTGATCATAAGTCTGCGTTCCTTGCCGAGATACTGCCAGAGCCTGAGCATCGTCTTGCGCTTCGGCTGGCGGAGTCTCGGCTTTCCGCCCTTGGTGTCCTTCAGGTAGTTGGGGTTGCCGTCAAAGCGGGAAAAGCGCGCCATTCTGCCGCCGCCCATACCCATCATCGGTCCGCTCATATCGCCGTCACCTCCTCGCTTTCCGCTTCCATCTGGATGGTAGCGGTCTCACGGTAGGTCTCGCAGCTTTGCATCAGTTCGTCGTGCGTGCCCTTGCCGATCACGCGTCCATCCTCCAGCACGAGGATGAGATCCGCGTGGCGGATCGCGCTGACGCGCTGTGCAACGATGATCTTTGTCGTGTCGGGCAGGCTCTCCGCAATCGCGCGGCGCAGCCGCGCATCGGTGGCATAGTCCAGTGCGGACGAGGCGTCGTCGAGGATCAGGAACTTCGGCTCCGCCGCAACGGCGCGGGCGATCAGAACACGCTGCTTCTGCCCGCCGGAGAGGTTGTTGCCTCCGACCGCCAAGCCGTATTCCATACCGCCTTCCTTCTCGTCGATAAACTCCTTTGCCTGTGCCAGCACGGCAGCCTTTTCGGCAGCTCCGGGCGGCAGTTCGCGGAAGAATTCGATGTTCTGCCGTACCGTGTCCGCAACAAGGAAATCGTTCTGGAAGGTCATTCCGAACATCGCGTGCAGCTCCTCCTCGGGAATGGACTGCACGTCTCTTCCGCCAATAAGGACCTTTCCGCTGTCCGCGTCATACAGGCGCAAGAGCAGGTTCAGGATCGTACTCTTGCCGGAGCCTGTCGCGCCGAGGATGCCGAGCGTCTGTCCCTTTTCCAGTCGGAAGGAAATATTTTCAAGATTGGGCGTCACACCGTTGTAGGAGAAATCCACCTCGCGGAATTCCAGCGCGCAGCCGTCTTCCTCCGGCAGGATATCGCGGATCAGTTGGTTGGAGTCCGGCTCCATATCCAGCACCTCGGCGATGCGTCCTGCGGACGCCGCGCCCGTGGAGATCACGGAAAACACGCCGGAAAGTCCCAGCGTCACATGCAGGATCATCGTGAAATAGTTGATAAACGCGATGATCTTACCGGGATGCGTCAGCCCCACATCGACACGGAATGCGCCGAAGAGCACGACCGCAGCAAGCGAGAGGTTCATAAGCAGCCGCGTCAGCGGATGCAGCGCGGCGGTCGCATAGCCCGCGCGGAGATTGACCTCCGACAGTTCCTCGTTCACCGCGTCGAATTTCTCCCGCTCGTGGACGGATTTGGACAGCGCCTTGATCACGCGCACGCCCGTGGCATTTTCCTGCACCTTGCCGGTCAGCCGATCGAGGACCGTCTGCCTCTGTTTATGCAGCGGGATCGCCTTTTTTGTCAGATGTACCGTGATGTACGCCACGCAGGGAATGACCACCACAAGGATCGCGGTCAAGGGGATATCCATCCGCAGCATCACGAACACACCGCCGATCATCATGATCGGTCCGCGGATGCCGATCATAAGGCAGCGGCGGAACATATTCTGCACATTATAGGTGTCCGAGGTCAGCCGCGCGATCGCGGAGGAGGTCGTCAGTCCGTCGAGCTGGCGCGCGGAAAGACTGTTGATCTTCTCAAACATTTCCTGACGGATGTCCCGCACCGCCTTCGACGTGATAAATGCCGAAATCGTGTTTGCGATCAGATTCGTGCCCGCGCCCGTGACCGCAAACAGGATCATATACAGTCCGTAACGGACAATGGTCGAGGTGTCGCCGCTCTGTCGGGCGAGCGGCACCGCCTTGTCAATAATATCCGCCAGCGCGCTGGGGATCTGCAGCTCCAGAATGGCGGCGCCCTGCTTGAGGACGAGACAGACGATGAGCATCAGCAGATATGGTTTTGTAAACCGCAGCAGTTTCTTCACGCCTTCTCATCTCCTTTCAGATGCTCCTGCGCCTTATGCAGAAGCTTCGTAAGCGTCGCTTCCATCCGTTCCAGCTCCTCCGGGTCTTCGCCCTCCGTGAGGAAGTCGAACCACTTTTTGTTGACCTCGCGTATGACCGGCAGCAGCTCCTGTCCCTTCTCCGTCAGACGGAGCAGCTGCCCGCGTCGGTCTGCGGGGTTGGGCATTCGGAGCAGAAAACCGCGCTCCTCCAGCACGGCGAGCCGCCTTGCAATGGTGCTCTTGTCCAGCATCAGCTTTTCCGCAAGCATTTCCTGCGAGCACTCCGGGATCAGGTCCACAAAGTTCAGGATCTGCGCGGAACGGGTGCCGATCCCGTAGGGCGCGAGCAGCTTGTTTTTGTACTGCCGCATGCACTGCGTCAGCCGCTGCAGTTCTCCCGTCAGCCGAGGCATATCATCCCTTCTTTCGTTGCATATGCAATAGTTGCATCTGCAACCATCGTAGCACAGCTCCCACGCCTTTGCAACAGCATTTTCAAAATCTTGCGTACAGCGCAGTTCGGTGCTATACTATATAGGAATGTTCCGACAGGAGGTCTTCCCTCATGTTCATCGCGATGCTTGCGCTGATCGGCTTGCTCTGCGCCGCGGATCAGTTTACAAAATACCTCACCGTTTCCCACTTCGCGCCCTACGTTTCGCAGTATCTGGAAACGGGCGTTTCGCCCTATATTCCCGCCTCGGAGCAGGTCGCGGCGATCCCGGGGCTGTTCCGCTTCACCTTCCGCGCGAACACGGGCGGCGGCTTTTCGATCCTGAGCGGGCACACCTGGCTTCTGATCCTCATCACAGCGGTCTTTTTTGTGCTTGCGATCCTCGCGGTCAAAAAGAACTGGCTCTCCACCTTGGGGCAGAAGTGGTCGCTTGCCGTCATCTGCGGCGGCGCGCTGGGCAATCTGCTCGACCGCGTCCTGCGCGGCTACGTTGTGGATATGATCGAGCTGGAGTTTATGCACTTCCCCGTTTTCAACGTCGCGGACTGCTTTATCACCTGCGGCACGCTCGCGCTGCTGCTGTTCGTCTTTACGGAGAAACAACATGATTCTGAAAACTGATCGGGACGGCGAGCGGCTGGATGCCGCGCTCTCCCGCCTCTGTACGGAGCTTTCGCGCTCTGCGGCGCAGCGGCTTGCGGAGGACGGCGCGGTGCTGGTGAACGGCACGCCGCGCAAGAAAAACTTCAAACTCACCGCAGGAGACGAGCTCTCCTTCACACTGCCCGAGGTACAGCCGACCGAGGCGACCGCCGAGGATATTCCGCTCGACGTGGTCTACGAGGACAGCGACCTCATCGTGATCAACAAGCCGAAGGGTCTGGTCGTGCATCCCGCAGCGGGACACTGGACGGGAACGCTGGTCAACGCGCTGATCCACCACTGCGGTGAAAGTCTCTCCGGCGTGGGCGGCGAACTGCGCCCCGGCATCGTCCACCGCATCGACAAGGAC
>JAFVWG010000088.1 GCA_017501805.1 Oscillospiraceae bacterium | reverse complement strand
TTCTCAGCAGTTTCGATGTGGAGATTTCCGTCTCTTATGAAGAGAGTGATATTTATGTGCAGGATTATGTGATCCGCACATCACCCGTCTACGGAGAGGCGCTTTCTCCCGACCAGCAGGTGGAGCTGATCGTCAGCAAGGGAAAGAATACGACACTCTGTGAAGTCCCTGAGCTTACGGGAATGGATGTCGACGAAGCGCTGCTGAAACTGGAAGAACTGAAGCTCGGCAAAGGGAATATCAAGTATGTGGAAAATGAGCTGCCGAAGGGCACGGTGACCTTCCAGAGCATCAAGCAGGGAACCTCTGTCAAGGAGGGGACGATCATCAATCTGCAGGTCTCGCAGGGAGCGGAAAAGAAAACGCAGATCCCGTCTATCGAGATCCAGCCCGGATCCGTCACGGTGGAGCAGGGCGAAGTGACGGTCCTCAGCGTTGCGGCATCGGTTTCCGACGGGGGGACACTGAGCTATGAATGGTTCTGCTCGGAGACGGGGACTGCGACGAATATGCAGTCGGTCGGTACCGGAGAATCCCTTTCCGTGGATACCTCCGCCATCGGCGCGAAGAGCTATTGCTGCAAGATCACAAACACGCTGGGAGAAGATCCTGTTTCCATCTATTCCAATATGGCGAAAGTGACGGTAACAGAGGCACAGGAGCCTGTCCTGAAGGAACTGACATTGGCGATTCCCGCCGGAAACGGGGACGCAACCATCCTTGTTAAGCTGGATGGAGCTAACTATATGGAACCGTTTACGGTAGACCGCAATGACGGGACTATGAACATCGAGATCGAGGCCTACGGTTCGCATCAGGTCGATGTTTACGTGGACGGACTGCTCTGGCATTCCCGCACGATGGACTTCTCTTGATGCCTATGGAGGGAAGGATCATTAAGGCGCTCAGCGGCTTCTACTATGTGGAGCTGCAGGATGGAGCGATCGTTACATGCAGAGCACGCGGGAAACTGCGCCTCGGAGAGCAGTCGCCGTTGGTGGGTGATTGGGCACAGATCACGGTGAAAGGGGAACAGGGAACGCTGGACGGCATTCTGCCGCGAAAAAACAGCTTTATCCGTCCCGCCGTTGCCAATATGGATCTTTTGGTCGTTTTTGCATCCGGTGTGATCCCGGTCACGGAACCGTTTTTGATCGACCGCATCTGTGCCGTTGCCGCGGCAAAGGATGTCCCGGTTGCCATCTGCGTGAATAAGTGCGATCTGGATCGGGGTGAAGCTCTGCTGAACATCTATCGGAAAGCGGGCTACTGCGCCTTTCCCACAAGCGCGGAAACCGGGGAAGGGATCGATCAGCTTTCGGAGCTGCTTGCCGGAAAGCTGGCGGTGTTTACAGGAAATTCCGGCGTCGGAAAAAGCAGCGTGCTCAACCGTTTGGATGCTTCGCTCTGCCTCAAGGTGGGCGATGTGTCACAGAAGCTTGGGCGCGGCAGACATACGACGCGCCACGTTGAGCTTTACCATTTGAAAAATGGGGGGCTTGTCGCAGACACACCGGGGTTTTCCTCCTTTGATGCGGAGCAGACCGAGATCCTGCGCCCGGAGCGGCTTGCCGAATGCTTTACGGATTTTGCGCCGTATCTTGGCAAATGCCGATTTCCGGACTGTGCACATCGAAAAGAACCCGGCTGCGCCGTGCGAGCTGCCGTAGAGGCTTGCGGGATAACGACCTCGCGTTATGACAGCTATCTGCGCCTCTATGAAAAGGCAATGGAAAACAAACCGTGGCAGCAAAAAGAATAGTTTAAAATATTTGCCTCCTGCGCGTATACTGAGCGTAGGAGGCGATTTTTTGTGTGCAGAAAGAATGGAATCATCGGCACGGCTCTGCTGGCGGCAGGTGCGGGGATCCTGCTCTCCCTTCTCCTTGGGAATGTGTTTCTGTCGATTCTTTTCGCGGCAGGGCTGATCCTCGGGGGCATCCTGCTTCTCGGCAGCGCGGCATAACCTTGTCCGCTCACGAATAGATATAGCATCGAAGGAGTGAGGACTATGGAGCCGGCTTTTGAGCCAAAAACGATCTGCTGCCTGCAGCAGATCTTCAACAAAACCATCCGACGGGAGGAGAGCACAGAAGTCTCTGTCCCCGACGGAGAAGCAGACCCCGAACGCGTGATCGCATGTTATGCAAACGCCGTTCTGAGAAGCAAGGAGTGCCGCACAGGCAGCGCCGAGCTCACTGGCGGTATACAGACGGAGGTCTTGTATCTTCCGTCGGGACAGACACAGGCGCGATCACTTCCGGTATATCTTCCCTTTACCGCGATCGTGGATCACGCGCAGCTTCAGCCTGAAAGTCAGCTGGCTGCACGCGTGTATATTCGATCCTCCGAGGCAAGGATCGTCCATTCGGGAAGAATACAGGTGCGGGTATCGCTCACACTGCTTGTCCGTGCCTGGCGGGAATGCGAGGAGAGCATTGCCTGCTCGCAGGATCTGCCGCAAACGCTGCAGGTCAAAACAACCGCATATCCGATGCTGCTGCCTGTTGACTGCGCGGAAACTGTCCTTCGTATTTCGGAGCCGCTTGTGCTACCGGATTCTGCCGATCTTCGCAGTGTTTGCTGTTATACGCTGCAGCCGATCGTGACCGACGGAAAGGTGACAGGCGATAAGGCTGTGTTTCAGGGTGAACTGCGTCTGCATCTGCTGTATGGGACGGAGGAAGGAAAGCTTGCTGTTTACGACAAGACAATCCCGTTCTCGCAATATTGTGAGCTTGGTGACGTCTACGAAAATGCAAAGGCGGATTTTTGCGCAGTCCTGACCGGCTGTGATCTGCAGACCGAAGGACTTATGGATACAGATGCGCCGATCCTTTCCGCCGATCTTCTTGTGCAGTGTACGGTGTCCGATCGGATCTCCGTAACCCTTTGCGAGGATGCATATGACCTGCGCGGAACCTGGCAGCCGGAATGGTGCGAGTACAGCTTCCGAAGCTGTCTGGACAGACAGGAACTCAGCGCCTCGATGCGTGGGAGCGCAGATGCCTCAATCGGGTCTGTGCTGGATGTGACTGTTTTGCACGACAGCCCGACGCAGGAGCGCGAGGACGACAGACTGATGATCAATGTGCCGACGACCGCTCAGGTCCTCTACTATGACAAGGAGGGGGCTCTGCAGCGCTGTCTTCTCCGCGGCTATGCCGATGCGGAGACACAGCTCGAGCGTGAGTGTGTATGCGAAGCGGTAGCGATACCGGGAGAGGCGACGGTTCAGTACAACGGCAGCAGCATTTCCGCGGTTTGTCCGATGAAAGTATCGGCGGAGAGCTATTCGGACCGCGCCTGTCGGACAATGGTCGGCGGAACGCTTCTTGAGGCAAATACCGGAGAAAAGCGTCCTGCAGTCATTCTGCGAAGAGCAGGCTCGGGAGAGTCCCTTTGGGATATTGCTAAGCAGTATCGCAGTACGGTGGATAAGATCGCACGCGCCAACAAACTGACGGAGGACAGCGTGACCGAACCC
>JAFVWG010000087.1 GCA_017501805.1 Oscillospiraceae bacterium | reverse complement strand
TGCAGGTGGAAGCGGAAAATAACAAGCTTCATGGAGAGGAGGAATCGTAATGGCAGCTGAAGCATTCCGAATCGAAATACCCATTCACGTCGAAGACAACACCGACCCCGGCGTCAGCAAGGCGACGGAGAAGATGAACAAATTCGACAAACAGAATGAGAAGACCAAGAAGCGGCTCGATCAGATGAACAAGACGAAGTGGCAGGTCGCCATTGAGGCGGTCGACAAAGTGACCAGCGTCGTAAGCAAGGTCGGAACCACCGTCAGGAGCGTCGCCGGAAGGGCCTGGAACTTCACGATGAGCGTCGTCGATAAAGTCACGGCGCCCGTCAAAAAGATGATTTCAGTCCTGGGCGATATGCTCGGCATTTCAACAGCCGTATCGACAGTCCTCGCAGGTTTATCGATCAAGAACGCATTAGAGGCGTCCGCCGAATCCTCCCGAATGCTGACCCAGCTGCAAGTGTCAGCGAAAAATATGGGAATTGACGAAAGCGGAATCCAGAAGATCCTGGATAAAGCCTCGCAAATCCAGCAAACCACAATGTACTCGGACGACGCAATGACCGGCGCAGCCGCCGAACTTGCGACCTACTTCGAGGACACCGAGGCCATCACCCGAATGATGGATACCGTAATCGACTACGCGGCCGGTATGTCCGGAGGCGTAGAACTTTCCACGGAGGAAATCATCGACTACACCACCAACCTCGCAAAAATGACCACCGGAGCCTACGACGCAATGACGAAGAAAGGCTTCGAGGTAACAGACGCCCAGAAGAAGATCCTCGAAACCGGCACCGACATGGAGAAGGTAGCCGTAATCGAGAGCATCATCCAGGCGAACTGGGAAGGAATGGCGGAAGCCATGAGCAACACGCCGACCGGACAGCTCACCAGGATGAAAAACTCCTTCGGAGACATCAGCGAAATGATAGGCGACAAGTTATCCCCAGGGGTAACGAACCTCTTCAAAATGCTGAACAACAAGATGCCCGCCATCTCGAAACTCGTAGAAGGCGGCGCAGAAGCAGCCGGAGCATGGCTGGAAGAATTCATGCCTTCACTCGAAGACTGGATCGACAGCGCCATCGAATGGGTGGATAACTTCGGAAAGCGCGTGAGCGAGGTCTTAAACAGCGACGACTTCAAAAAGGCCGACTTCTTCGGCAAGGTCAAAATCGCATGGAATAAGATCATCGCGGAACCATTCAGCGAATGGTGGGACAGCACCGGCAAAGCGTGGTTTGCGGAGAAAATGAACGGAGTCGGCGAAGCCATCGGCTCCGGACTTACAGTCGGACTGCTCGCCCTGCTCGGCATCGACCTGGACAAAACGCTCCAGGACGGAACCAGCGTAGGCGGTGCATTCATCGAAGGCTTCAAGAAAGGCTTTGATACCGAGAAAATCACCGAGGCCCTGAAGGAATGGGCAGACAATAACAAGGAAGTCGTGATCGGCATCGGCGCCGTGGTAGGTTTCAACCTTATCACCGGAATCGCCGGAAAGCTCAACGACCTGATCTCCCTCTTCAGAAAGGACAGCGGCGGATCCTCCGCAGCTGACACCGGATCCCTCGGCGCAATGACGGTAACAAGCACAACCACAACCGTCAACGGCAGCGTGGTCAATGTTTACGGCGCCCAGGTTAACAACCTAACCGGCAACGGCGGAGGAGGCTCATTCTTCAAGAACCTTCTGCCTTCGCTTGCAGGAGGAGCCGCAGGCACCGGACTGATGCTCGGAGGCGGCAAGACAATCGCAGGACTTCTCGGCAGCGGCGGCGCCAAGATCGCAGGTCTCCTCGGCGGAGGAACTGCAACCGCAGGCGGAACCGCAACAGGCCTGACAGCTGCGGGTAGCTGGTTGAGTAAACTACTAACCCTCGGCTCGACTTCTTCCGTTATCGGCGCAGACGGAACCCTTCTCGCCGTTCAAGGAGGACTGGGCGGAACGCTGGGCAGTTTTGCAGGAACGCTCGGAAGCGGAGCGACAACAGCTGCAGGAGCAGCCGCAGTAGGCGGTGCTTCAATCAGCGGCATCATCGGAGGCATCCTCGGTCTCGGCTCGGCCGCTATTGACCTATTCCAGGGCATAGGCAAGAGCAAAGAAGGAGACAAGAAGGCGGCCAAAGACGAATACTGGAAGGCAGGAACCAAGACCGGCATGGTCGGCGCAGGTGCAGGTATCGGTGCAGGCATTGGCGCACTCTTCGGAGGCGTCGGCGCAGGACCCGGAGCGCTCATCGGCGCGGGCATCGGCGGAATTATTTCGCTTTTCACCGGCGACAAAGCCGGAAAAGCACTCTCCGACGGTTCGGACGAAGGTGGCTGGCTTTCCAACGCGTGGGAAGGCACCAAGAAATTCTTCAAGGAAGACCTGGGTAAATTCTTCACGCAAACCATCCCGAAAGGCTGGAACAGCTTCTGGGGATCAATCTCGAACTTTTTCACGACCACAATCCCGACCTGGTGGGGCGGCCTGAAGGAGAAGGTCTCGACCTTCTTCACAGAGACCATCCCGGAGAAATGGGACGAAATGTGGGAAGGAATCGGCGCCTTCTTCACGGAAGACGTGCCATACGCCGTAGGTTACGCCTGCGGTAAGATCGAGATCTTCTTCACCGAATCAATCCCCGGCTTCTTCGGAGACTTATGGGACGGAATCAGTACGTTCTTCACAGACACGCTCCCGACATGGGCAAGCGACGTATGGAACAACCACATCGTCCCGTTCTTCACAGAGACCATCCCCGAATTCTTCGGCGGAATTTTTGAAGCAATAGGAACCTTCTTCACCGATACCCTTCCAACCTGGGCGTCGGACGTTTGGAACAATTCTATCGTTCCATTCTTCACCGAAGACATTCCGAACTTCTTCAGCGACCTGTGGAGCTCAATATCAACATTTTTCACGGACACCCTGCCGACGTGGGCATCGGATACGTGGAATAACCATATTGTGCCCTTCTTTACGGAGAGCATCCCGTCATTTTTCTCGACGCTCTGGAACTCGATATCGACATTCTTCACGGAGACGCTACCCACATGGGCGAGCAACCTCTGGAACAACAATATCGTGCCGTTTTTCACAGAGACAATCCCTGGCTTCTTCTCAAGCATCTGGGAGGCCGTGAAGAAATTCTTCACAGAGGCAATACCGACGCTGGCATCGAACATCTGGGGAGCCATCAGCGGATGGTTCAGCGACATCGGTGCCTGGTTCGGCGACGTCTGGGACAAAGTGGCTGGCTTCTTCGGAGCCGGTTATAACGACGCGAAAGGCAAGCACGCATGGGGCGGCATTATGCACTCCCCGCACGTGGGCGTAGTAGCGGAGGACGGACCCGAAGCAATTATCCCTCTTTCACCCAGCAAGAGTGCAAGAGGCCTCGACCTCTGGATGAGAGCCGGACAGCAGCTCGGCGTCAGACCTTACGCAGAAGGCGGAATCGTGGGAGATATCCCCGAAGAAATTCCGGTCTCAACCTTCAGCGGATCCGGCGGAGGAAACAACGTCGAAATCAAGGTAGAGGTCAACCCGCAATTTGTAATCGAAGCCAAAGACGCAGGCTTTGATGGCGAGAACCTAATCGCAGTCATCAAGGCACACATCCGCGAAATGGTGGACGACATCGGCGATGAGCTGGCAGACCGCCTCGCTCGCGTCTTTGCAAATATGCCTGTGAAGGGAGGAGCGTAACGCATGGATTTATACCTAACCGAAAAAGACACCGGCTGGAGACTTTCATGGTGCCTCCTCCCGGAAAAGGTGAAAGCGAAGGCAGACAGCGACTTCATCACCTACAAATTCATCAACATCGGCGAAGTTAAAATACCGAGTGGCCAGAAGCTCCGCACATTCTCCTGGAGTGGAACATTCCCCGGACCGGCGATGCGTCAGATGCCGTTTGTAAAGACGGCACTCTACCATTCCCCGAAGGAAATGATATCCACCATCGAGAAGTGGAGAACGAACCGCACGGAACTGGTTCTGATGCTTACCGAGACCCCGATATACGCCAACGTTTATCTGAAGTCCTTCACCTACGAGCCAACAGGCGGCGTGGGCAATTACGACTACACGATAGAATTCATCGAGGCGAAAGCGGCGACGGTTTATACCATCACGGAAGCAAAGACCACCCAGAGCGCCCAGAATTCGAACGTAGCAAGCGGATCGAGACCGTCGACTAATTCTACCAACACCCCGACAAAATCGGAGCAGACGAAGACGTACACGGTCAAGAAGGGCGACTGCTTATGGAACATCGCCAAAGCGAAACTCGGAAGCGGTGCCAAGTACACCGAAATCTACGCGCTGAACAAAAAGACGATAGGATCCAACCCGAACCTCATCAGGCCAGGGCAAGTCCTCATCCTGCCTTATTAAGGAGGTGCAGCGCCGATGATTGACGTTTCCAAAATCGCATACAAGACATACCTGCTCCGCGAGAACGGCGAACAGCTGGACATCACCGGAGCGTCAACAGACGTAGGCTGGGAAGAAAACGAGGGAGAACTCGCACAGCGTGTCTCCCTCAACCTGGCCAACGTTATCCACAAAGGCAGCAGAATGTCGAGCCTGGCAAAGCCGAACTGCTACATCATCGTAAAAGCCGAATACGGCGGCAAATCCGACGAAGTAGCCAGAGGCAAAATCACGGACTGGACGCCGCAGCGTTCAGCAACCACAGACGGCCTCGACCTTCTCGGCTATGACGAACTATTCGACCTGCAGGGATCGCAAGACAACCGATACATCAGCGCAGGCGTAGGCACCAAAACCGCCCTGATGGGCATCTTCAACGACTGGGGAATCCCGGTGGAGAAATACGAAGGTCCGGACATTGCACACGCGAAGACCACCTTCAAGAACGAATACCTATCAGACATCGCCCTGGAGCTTCTGGCGACCGCCCATAAGCACGGAGGAGCAGACTGCATCATCCGCGCCAACAAAGGCAAGGTCTCGGTCGTTCCGAAAGGCAGTAATACAACGATTTACTGCTTCGAGGAAGAAAAAAACCTCGAAATGACCAAGTACAAGATCAGCACCGGGGATATGGTAACGGTCGTAAAAGTCGTAGCTTCAGAAGATGACGACGGCCGCCAGGCTGTAGAAGCCATCGTAAACGGAAAGACGGAGTACGGCAAACGCCAGAAAATCTACGTCCGCGACGATGACGACTCCCTGGCGACCGCCACAGCTGCAGCCAAAGAGATCCTCAAAGAAGAGGGCGAACCGGAGGAGACGATGAACTTCAAGGCGCCTGACATTCCCTGGCTCCGAAGAGGAGACAAGGTGAAGGTAACCTCTCGCGTTTTCACCGGGTACGCGCTGGTCGTTTCCGTCCAGCACAACGCCACCAGCAAGTCCATGAGCATGGGACTGGTGAAATACAACGCCGACGCCATCAACGGCAACGGCGCCGTACAATCCACAACCCAGCAGAAGGACTACAAGGTCGGCGACATTGTCACCTTCAAGGGAGGAAACCACTACTACACGTCGCAAGACGCAAGTCCACGCGGCGGAACCAGAACCGGCGGTAAGGCTAAAATTACCGTCATGGCAAAAGGAGCCAAGCACCCATACCACCTCATCGGCGGCGCTTACAACAACGTCGGCGGCAACAGCAATGTGTACGGCTGGGTAGATGCTGGCTCGTTCAGTTAGGAGGTTAGGACATGGACGAAGGAATGAGCAAACTCGCAAGAGTGCTCCACAACCGAATGCAAGGAGAACGAGAGGCGCACAGCTCCCTCGTGCTTGACTTCGGCGAAATCAAAAGTGACTACAGCCTCCTCACCAACACATACCCGATACCGATCCCGAAATCGGACTACCTCGTACTGGAAGACCTGACCCTCGGCGAGACCGGGGCGAAGCTCACCACGACAACCCAGAACGGCGCACATACTCACGGCAACAACGGATCCCACGGAGGACACGACGGCGGCGACGGCTCCCATGAGCACGAAACCGACGGCACACACGGACACACAGTCCTGATCCCCGAAAAGCTCCGCTGGTTAAAGCCGGGAGACCGCGTCCTGGTAGCGTGGGTCCAGCACGACGCCATCGTCGTAGGAAGAGTCCGACCGGCGACTGACATCGGATAGGAGGCGAAATCATGGCAGAAAAAAACCTATTCCCTGTCTTTGACGTGCCGGAGATAACAACGCCCACCCAGAGCGAAACGCGAACGTACAAACCGAGCGTATTCTTCGACTACGAAAAAGGCGATTTCAGGCTTGATGGTGCCCATAAGATGACAGCCTCCACCGGCAAAGAAGCCTATATGCAATGGTGCCGCAAGGTCGTAATGACCGAACGCGACGCCTGCCTCGCTTACAGCACAGACATCGGCATCGAAGGAGAGGCGGCGCTTGCAGAGGGCGACCACGCCGCCGTGGAATCGGCACTCGAAAAAACCATCACAGAAGCGCTCATG